>DASQSC010000218.1:0-2202 GCA_035642555.1 Streptosporangiaceae bacterium
CTGCGGGCGGAACTGGGCCTGGTGGAGGTGCCGCGCTGCCGGTCGCTGGTGGTGCTCGGCTTCCCGGACATCGCCACCGCCGCGGACCTGGTGCCGCTGGTCACCGAGCATGACCCGCTGGCCGTAGAAGGCCTGGACGACAGGCTGATCTCGCTGGAGCGCGAGGAGCACCTGGCGGGCGACGCGCTGGCCACGCTGCCCGAGGGCTCGGGCTGGCTGATGGTGCAGTTCGGCGGCGACACCCTGAGCGAGGCGGAGGACCGGGCGCAGGCGCTGATCCAGGCGGTGAAGCCGGGGCAGGGCGGCCCCGCCGTCGCCTACCTGGAAGACCCGGCGGTGGAGGACAAGCTGTGGGCGGTCCGCGAGGCGGGCCTCGGGGCGACCGCCTACCCGCCCGGCAAGCACGAGACCCACGAGGGATGGGAGGACGCGGCGGTGCCGCCCGATCGGCTGGGCGGCTACCTGCGCGACTTCAGCGCGCTGCTGCGCCGGCACGGATACCAGGACACCTCTCTGTACGGGCACTTCGGGCACGGCTGCGTCCACACCCGGATCCCGTTCGAGCTGCGGACCGACGAGGGCATCGCCGGCTACCGGGCATTCGCGGAAGCAGCCGCGGACCTGGTGGTCAGCTACGGCGGCTCGCTGTCCGGGGAGCACGGCGACGGCCAGTCCCGCGGCGAGCTGCTGACCCGGATGTTCGGCCCGGAGCTGATGCAGGCGTTCGGCGAGCTGAAGGCGGTGTTCGACCCCGGGGGCAAGATGAACCCGGGCAAGGTGGTGGACCCGTACCGGCTCGACCAGAACCTGACCCTGCGGGGCTGGTTCCCGAGCGAGCCGGAGACGTTCTTCCGCTACCCGGAGGAGAACGGCAGCTTCGCCGCCGCCGCCTCCCGGTGCGTGGGGGTCGGCAAGTGCCGCAGCCACCACGGCGGCGTGATGTGCCCGAGCTACCGGGCCACCGGCGAGGAGGAGCACGCCACCAGGGGCCGGGCCCGGCTGCTGATGGAGATGATGCGGGGCGAGGTCGTCACCGGCGGCTGGCGCTCGCCCGAGGTCCGCGACGCGCTTGACCTGTGCCTGGCCTGCAAGGGCTGCCGGAAGGACTGCCCGGTCGACGTCGACATGGCCACCTACAAGGCCGAGTTCCTCGCCCACCACTACGCGGGCCGGCTGCGGCCCGCCGCGCACTACTCGATGGGCTGGCTGCCCGCCGCGGCCAGGCTGGCCGCGCTCGCGCCGGGGGCGGTCAACGCGGCGGCGCACGCCCCCGGCCTGGCCACCGCGATCAAGCGGGCCGGCGGCATCGACCCCCGGCGGGACCTGCCGAGGTTCGCGCGGCAGCGGTTCACCCGGTGGTACCAGCGGCGGGGGCTTGGGCGGGGCCAGCGCCCGGCGGACGGCGGCCCCGCCCGGGGCGGGCTGCTGGGGCAGGCCGCCAGCCGGGTCGTGCTGTGGCCGGACACGTTCACCAACTACTTCCACCCCGAGGTCGGCCAGGCCGCGGCCGAGGTGCTGGCCGACGCCGGGTTCGAGGTTGACGTCCCGGTCAGGACCGTCTGCTGCGGGCTGACCTGGATCTCCACCGGCCAGCTCGGCATGGCGGCGCGGCTGCTGCGGCGGGCGATCGACGTCCTCCGGCCGGCGCTGCAGGCCGGGCACCGGGTGGTGGTGCTGGAACCGAGCTGCGCCGCGGTGTTCCGGTCCGACGCGGCCGAACTGCTCGGCACCGATGACGCGCGGCTGCTGGCCGACCGGACCCGGACCCTCGCCGAGGTGCTGCGGGAGGCCGGGTGGCAGCCGGACCCGGGCAGCGGGGGCGGGGAGCCGCCCGGCGGCGGGCGACGGGCCATCGCCCAGGTGCACTGCCACCAGCACGCGATCCTCGGCTTCGACGCCGACCGGGAACTGCTGGGCCGGTGCGGGGTCGAGCTGGACGTGCTCGACTCCGGCTGCTGCGGGCTGGCCGGGAACTTCGGGTTCGAGCGCGGGCACTACGAGGTGTCGGCTGCCTGCGCGGAGGCCGGTCTCTGGCCGGCGGTCAGGGAGGCAGGCCCGGGCACGGCGATCCTGGCGGACGGGTTCTCGTGCCGCACCCAGATCACCGCCGCGGGGACCGGCCGCGAGGGGATTCACCTGGCCCAGCTGCTCGCCCCGATGACCGGCGGGCACCGCGGGCCGTCCCGCCGTTGATCCTGAGGC
>DASQSC010000219.1:0-3934 GCA_035642555.1 Streptosporangiaceae bacterium
TGACCTCCCGTTCCGGGCGCCCGTGGCGGCGCTGCTGGGTGCCCGGCCGGCCCAGGCGGCTGGCGGCCGCGGCGAGCAGGCCTTCCGCGGCCGAGTCGGCCAGCTCGGCCAGGCGCGTCCCCGGGTCGCGCTCCGGGCGACCGCGGCCGAGCAGGCCCGCGTACGCGCCGCTGGCCGCGCCCGGGATGTCGGCCGCGGCCACGTGCAGCAGCACGATCTCAGCGTCGGCCGGGACCAGCGCGGCGGCGGCATCGACGCAGCCGGGCCAGGTTCCCTCGGCCACCCAGACGATCACTCTCACGCCGGCAGCCTCCGGTCAGCTTCGGTCACCCTCCGATGACATGCAGCATTCCCCACAGGCATAGCACTGCGGCGGCGAGCGCGGCAGGCACCGTGAGCAGTCCGAGCCGGGTGAATTCCGCCAGCGATGGGCCGGTGCCGTGGGCGCGGGTCACCCGGCGCCAGAGCATCGTGGCCAGCGAGCCCGCGTAGGTCAGGTTGGGGCCGATGTTGACGCCGACCAGTACGGCGAGCACAGCGCCGGGCCCGGCCCCGGCGGTCAGCTTCAGCAGCACCAGCACCGCCGGGAGGTTGTTGATGACGTTGGCGAGCCCGGCCGCGAGGGCGGCGATCACTAGCAGCGCTGCCAGCGAAGCGCCGGCCGGGACCAGCGGTGCCAGCGCGCTGCCAAGCCCGTTCCGGGTAACGGCGGCCACCACGATTCCCAGCGACAGCACGAACAGCAGGAACGGCACGTCTGCCGCCCGGGCGACCTGCCGCAGGGTGGTCCGCCGCTGACGGAGGGCGCGGGCGGCCAGCACCGCCGCCGCGCCGAGGGCGGCCCACGCCGGGTTCACTCCCGCGGCGGACGCCACCGCGAACCCGGCAAGCGCGGCCGCGACCACGACCAGCACCGCGACCGGCACCCCCGGGCCGGGGCCGGAAGCCGGTACCGGGCCGGAGGGTGGTACCGGGCGGGAGGACGGTGCCGTGGCGGGCGGGCCGACGGCCAGGTCGGTGGCGAAGAACCAGCGGAAGGACAGGTACTCGACGGCGATAGCGGCCAGCCACGGCAGCGCCATCAGGGCCGCGAACCGGCCGAAGGCCAGGCCGCTGACCGCGAACGCGAGCAGATTGGTCAGGTTGGAGACCGGGAGCAGCAGCGATGCCGAGTTGGCCAGGTGGGTGCAGGCGTACACATGCGGCCTGGGCCGGGCCCCGGCCCTGGCCGCGGTGGCGAACACCACCGGCGTCAGCAGCACCACCGTGGCGTCCAGGCTGAGCACCGCGGTGGTGACGGCGGCCACCACGAACACCAGCGCCAGCAGCGCGCGGGCGCGGCCGCCGGATAGCCGGGCCAGCCACTCACCGCAGGCGCGGAACAGCCCCTCGGCGTCGCACATCTGCGCCAGCACCAGGATCGCCGCCAGGAAGCCGATCACCGGCCCGAGCCGCCGCGCCTCGGCCACCGCGGCGGGGGGCGGGAGCGCCCCGGCAGCCACCACCACGGCCGCGGCCGGCACCGCCACCATCGCTTCCGGCCAGCCGCGGGGCCGCACCAGCGCCCAGGCCAGGGTTACCAGCAGGGCGATCACGGAGACAGCCTCGGCGGCGGCAGCAGGCAGGTCGGGCCTCCGGCAGCTGATCGACGGTGGGGGTACATCCCCCACCGCATCCTTACCGCATCCGACGAGAGCGGCGCTGGGCCTGGCAGGATGGCCGGGTGGGACCGCTGCTGCTGCTCGACTCCGCGTCACTGTACTTCCGCGCGTTCTACGGGGTCCCGGACACCCTGACCGCGCCGGACGGCACCCCGGTCAATGCCGTCCGCGGGCTGCTCGACATGATCACCCGGCTGGTCCGCGCCCGCGAGCCGGGGCAGCTCGTCGCCTGCTGGGACGTGAGCTGGCGGCCGGAGTTCCGGGTGGCGGCGATCCCCTCCTACAAGGCGCACCGGGTGGCGCCCGCCGGCGGGGAGGAGGTGCCCGCCGCGCTGGCCCGGCAGGTCCCGGTGATCGAGGAGATCCTGGCCGCGCTGGGGGTCGCCGTGGCCGGCGCCGAGGGATACGAGGCCGACGACGTGATCGGCACCCTGACCGCGCGGGCGGCCGGGCCGGTCGAGATCGCGACCGGCGACCGCGACCTGTTCCAGCTGGTGGACGACGACCGGCCGGTGCGGATCATCTACACCGCCCGCGGCCTGGCCAAGCTGGAGATCGTGGACGAGGCGGCGGTGACCGCTCGCTACCACATCCCGGGCCGGGCGTACGCGGACTTTGCCGTGCTGCGCGGCGACCCGAGCGACGGGCTGCCCGGGGTGGCGGGCGTGGGCGACAAGACCGCGGCCGAGCTGATCCGCGCGTTCGGGTCGGTCGATGCGATCATCGCCGCGCTCGACGCCGGGCACGGCGGTTTCCCGGGCAGCAGCCGCCGGAAACTGGCCGCCGACCGTGACTACCTGGCGGTCGCCCCCGCGGTGGTGCGCGTCGCGACCGACGCCCCGGTGCCGGACCAGACCGGCGCGCTACCCGTGACCGCCGACCCCGGCCGGCTGGCCGCCCTGGGCGAACGGTGGGGGCTGGGCGGCTCGCTGGGACGGGCCGCCGCGGCCCTGGCCGGGGAGTAGGCGCTTGCCCGCCGGGAAGACCCGAGTGCCGCTAGCGCCGGCCCGTCACCGGACCTGCAGGGCGACCAGGCAGGTGTCGTCCTCCGGGTCGGTGGACTCAAGCGCCGCCAGCACGCTCTTGATCACGTGCTCGGGGTCGCCGCTGCCGGCCGCGGCCGTTGTCAGCGTGGCCAGCCCGGCGTCCAGCGACCGGTCCCGGCGTTCCAGCAGGCCGTCGCTGTAGAGCAGCAGCAGGTCGCCGGAGCGGAGCTGGGTCGCGGCCGACCCGTACGCGTGACGGCCGGCCCCGAGCAGGACGCCGGGCGGCAGTTCCAGCGGCTCCGCCTGCTCGCCCCTGATCAGCACCGGCGGCGGGTGGCCGGCCTGGGCCCAGGTCAGCGTCTTGGCGGCCGGGTCGAAGTATCCGGCCATCACCGACGCGGTGTGCTCGGGGGCCACGTGATGAACCAGGTCGTTGAGCCAGCCGACAAGCCGGTGCGGCGGCGCGCCGGTGATCGCGAGCCCGGCCAGCGCGCCGCGAAGCCGGGCCATCCCGGCCGCGGCCGCCAGGCCATGGCCAGCGACGTCGCCGATGGCGAGGAGCACCTGGCCGTCCGGCAGCTCGGCGGCCGTGTACCAGTCACCGCCCACCCGGGCATCGCGGGAGGCGGGCATGTACCTGACCATGGCGCGCAGGCCGGGCAGGTCGAACGGCTCGTCATGCAACGGCAGGATCGCTCGCTGCAGCTCCACCGTGACGTGGCGCTCCGCTGCCAGGGCAGCCGCCAGCTCCGCACTGTCCGCAGGCACGATCCGGGCCGGGACAGGCCGGCTGAGGGCGTGCGCCGCGACGGGATGCAGCCGGGCGGAATCCCCCCCGTCCTGACCCGGAGTGGTAACGGTCTCAGAACCCATGGCCATCCGCATCAGTGACCTAACCTGCACCAAGCGTGAGGCATGCAGGATCTCCTGTCTAGATGGTGGCACACCCTGCCGACATCGCCACCGTGATTAGATAGGACCGCCATGAGCGACCTGTACCCGGCGGAGCGGCTGGCGCGGGCGGCGGAGGCGGCGCGGGCCGCGGGCCTGGCCGCACTGCTCCTCACTCCCGGCCCCGAGCTTCAGTACCTGACCGGCTACGACGCCCATCAATTGGAACGGCTGACCTGCCTGGTAGTGCCGGCCATGAGTGAGCCGTTCCTGATCGTGCCGAGGCTGGAGCAGCCGGCCGCGCTGGCATCCCCGGCCAGCCGGATGGGGCTGGAGATCATCGGCTGGGACGAGACCGACGACCCGTACGCGCTGCTGGCCGGCCGGCTGCGGCTG
>DASQSC010000220.1:0-2361 GCA_035642555.1 Streptosporangiaceae bacterium
CCGGCCGTGGTGATGCTGGGGTTCTTGCCCATGCCCAGGTAGACGATCATGTGGGGGTCGGCCAGGAAGCCGACCAGGATGCCGCCCGTCAGGCCGGCGATGCCGTGCGTGTACACCACCCCGAGCGCGTCGTCCACCCGGTTGAACGGGGGCACCCTGCTCAGGTAGTTCCAGGCCGCCCACACGATCGCGGAGCCGGTCAGGCCGATCACCATGGCGCCGAGACCGTTCACGTAACCGGCCGCCGGGGTGATGCCGACCAGCCCGACGATCATGCCGTTGACTCCGCCCAGCAGGGTCGGCTTCCGCTGCTTGCTGATCAGCATGTCCATGACGATCCAGGTCATCATGGCTACCGCGGTCGCCAGGTTGGTGTTGAGCACCGCCGCGGCGGCGTCCTGGCTGGCGAAGTACGGGTCACCGCCGTTGAAGCCATTCCAGCCGAGCCACAGCAGGCCGGCGCCCACCGACACCAGCAGCAGGTTGTTCGGCACGCCGTGCTCGCGGTCCCGCTTCAGCCGCGGCCCGATGACCGCGGCGGCGACGAACCCGGAGACGCCGGCGGCCAGGTGGATCACGTAACCCCCGCTGAAGTCGAGCGCGCCATGCTGCGCCCACCAGCCGCCGCCCCACAGCAGGAAGGCGTTAACCGCGTAAGCGAACGTGGACCAGAGCGGCACGAAGATCAGCCACACCTTGAAGCTGATCCGCCCGATCACGCTGCCAAGGAACAGCAGCGGCGTGATCGCGGCGAACACGAACTGGAAGTAGACAAGGGCCGACTGCGGGATGTGGAAGCCGGGGAACGTGGCACTCGGGCCGCTGCCCACGTTCGGGACGCTGGCCCGCCCCTGCTCGGCCACCGCGCCGAGCACGGTCCCCGGCTTGCCGAGGAACTGGCCGATCCAGGGCTGCCCGAAACCGAGCTTGAACACCCACAGCACCCACACGATCAGCACCAGGCAGAAGCCGGTGAAGGCCATGATCATCGTGTTCACGGCCCACTTGCGCTGGACCAGGCCCCCGTACAGCACGGCCAGTCCCGGCAGGCTCATGAGGCCGACCAGCGTCGCGGCTGTCAGCTGCCAGGACGTGTCGCCTGCGTTCAGCCAGTGTGGGTAGGGAAGCACCGCTCTCCGCCTCCGTGGCTAGCCGGGATGGGTGCTTCCTGTTTCCCATGAGCCGGTTTCGGACAGGTTTCCCGGCTGTTACGCCGCCGACAAACGGCGAGCCATCGCAGGACTACACGTTTCAGGCCTGTTTCGGTCTGTCCGGAATATCGCGCCAGGCAGCCGGTATCCGGCGGTGCCCGTGCCCTGGCCGCCGGCCCTCAGTGCCCCCGGAACGCCTCCTCCAGCCACCAGGAACCGGCCGCCGAGCTGACCTTGGCGTCGATCACCAGCGGGAGGTCGCGCGGCCCGGCCAGCCAGTCCCGCACCGGGTCCAGGTCGGAAGGCTGCCGCACGGTCACCCCGGCGCAGCCGAAACCCCGGCCGATGGCGGCGAGGTCGGCCGGCGGGAACCGGACCGTGTCCAGCTGGTGGCCGTCCGGCCCGAAGTGATGCACCTCCGCGCCGTAGGCCTCGTCGTCGTAGACGACGACCACCATCGGCAGTCGCAGCCGGACCGCGGTCTCCAGTTCGCTGACCCCCATCAGCGCGCCGCCGTCACCGAGCGCCGCCACCGGCAGCCGGCCGGGCTGGGCGAGCGCGGCCCCGATCGCCGAGGCGAGCCCCAGCCCCACCGACTGGTAGGCCTGGGTGAAGCAGAACGCGGCGTCGTCCGGCACCGACAGGAACATGCTCGGGTACCCCATGAAGTTCCCCGAGTCCACGGACACCATCCGGTCGGCGGGGAGCAGGTCGTCCAGCGCGATGCTGAGGGTGCGCGGGTCGATCGTGCCTTCCGGCCCGGGCACGCCCTGGTCGGGGTAGGGCACGTCGCGCCACCGGCCCTCGGCGGCGATCCGCTCCTGCAGCTCAGGTGACCGGTACCCGGGGCGGGTGCGGCCGCCCAGCTCGGCGACCACCACCCGGGCGGTTTCCGCCACGTCGCCGAGTATCCCGATGCCGGCCGGCCGGTGCCCGCCGATCGCGGCCGCCTCGTGGTCCACCTGCGCCACGGTGGCGCCGGGTCCGATCAGCTTGCCATGGCGCGTCGTCCACATGTTCAGCGAGCAGCCCCAGCCCACGATCAGGTCGGCGGCGCCGATCAGCTCAGCCGCCAGCGGCGTGGCGAAGCCGCCGCTGACGTCCAGGTCCCAGGGGCTGCCGCGGAACAGGCCGCGCGCCGCCGCCGAGGTGGCCAGCAGCGCGCCGCAGGCGTCCGCGAGCCGCTCCAGGTCGGCCCGCGCGGCGGCCG
>DASQSC010000221.1:0-4230 GCA_035642555.1 Streptosporangiaceae bacterium
GAAGCCCCACTCCTGCTTGAGGACCTCCCGCAGCAGCCGGTGGTGCTCGGTCATGCGGCTGCCGTTGACCGCGTTGTAGGCGGCCATGACCAGTGCCACCCCGGCCTCGCGCACGCACGCCTCGAACGGGACCAGGTACAGCTCGCGCAGCACCTGCTCGCTGATCCTGGCGTCATAGGTCCAGCGCTCGGTCTCGGAGTCGTTCCCGACGAAGTGCTTGACGGTGGCCGCCACCCCGGCCCCCTGCACGCCCAGGACGTAAGCGACCGCGATCCGCGCGGTCAGCTCCGGGTCCTCGGAGAAGCACTCGAAGCCACGGCCGCCCAGCGGCGTGCGCATCAGGTTGATGGTGGGCGCCAGCAGAATGTCGATGCCCTTGCCGCGCGCCTCGGCGCCGAGCGCGGCCGCGACCTCCCGGACCAGCGCCGGGTCCCAGGTCGCGCCCAGCGCCGAGGGGCAGGGCAGGCAGCTGGCAGGACTGCGGTCGTCCAGGGTCATGCCGCGCGCCCCGGCCGGGCCGTCCGAAGTGATCATCGGGCGGAGCCCGAGCGGGTCGCAGCCATGGGTGCGCCAGGAGTCCTGGCCGGACAGCAGGCGCACCTTGTCGGGGCCGGGGAGCGCGGCCAGCAGGCCGCGCTCCCCGGCCTGACCAGTGGTTGTCACCTGGTCAGGACTTCGGCGTGAGGTGGAGGATGGTGTTCTCGATGTACGGGGTGTTCGGCACCGGGTTCATGTACGGGTCGCTGGCCGTCGGCCATCCCGTGTAGTTCCGGGTCGACACCTCTGCCCAGGCCCCGCCGTTCAGCAGCGGCACCACCGGCACGTCGGTGGCGATGATGCGCTGCAGCTTGGCGATCGCCTGCTGCTGGGCCGCGACGTCGCCGCTGGCGGCGAACTGGGCCAGCGCCGCCTGGGCGGCGGGGCTGTTGTACCGGCCGAAGTCACCGGCGGCCGGCTTGCCGATCGGCGCGCTGGTCGTGTGGTCCAGCCAGTTGTCGTAGATGAAGTAAGGGTTCGGGCCCTGGTTGCTCCACCGGATCGTGGCGTCGAACGTGCCGTTGGCGACGTCACCGGCCCACACGGTCGGGTTGCCGATGCCGTTTACCGTCACGTCGAAGCCCAGCGCGTTGAGCTGGCGGGCGATCAGGTGGTCATCGGTGTAGTAGTCGCTGTAGGGCACCGGGTCCGAGATCGCGAAGCTGATCTTCTTCCCGGCCTTGGTCCACTTGCCGCCGGTCTTGGTGTAGCCGTCGGCCTGCAGGGTTGATGCGACCTTGGCGGGGTCACCCGCTGCCGGCAGCGAGTTCGCCAGGTTCGGGTCGAGGAAGCTCTTGTGGTTGGGCAATAGCAGCCCGCCGGCGTTGGTGACCGGCGGCTCGTAGCCGTTCTCCGCCTGGACGTTGAGCTGCTGGCGGTTGATGCCGTAGCTGATCGCCCGGCGCACCGCCGGGTCGTTCAGCGGGGCCTTGGTGGTGTTCAGCCACAGCCCCACCACGTTGTTAGCGCTGAAATAGGGCGCGCTGTTCATCCAGGTGTGGTTGTCCGGGCTCTTGGAGAGGTAGGTGGACTTGATGTTGCTGATGAAGTTGCCCGCGAAGTCGATCTGCCCGGTGGCGGTGGGCGGGACCAGGTTCGCGTTCGTGTTGTAGGCCGGGAAGTCGATCGCAGGCACATGGACCTTCGACTTCTGCCAGTAGTACGGGTTCTGCTTGAGCGTGTAGCCCTGTGGCGAGAACTTGTCCAGCATGAACGGGCCGGTCCCGACCGGCTTCGGGTCGGCGTAGGTCGACGGGTCCTTCACCGACTGCCAGGCGTGCTGCGCGACGATGTAGACCTGGCCGATCAGGAACAGGTTGGCGTACTCCGGGTGCTTGAAGCTGAGCACGGCGGTGGTGGCGTCCGGGGCGCTGGCATTGGCCACGACGGGGGCGCCGGACGTGTACAGCTTCGGGTTCTGCTTGATCAGGTTGAAGGTGAACGCGACGTCACTGGCGGTGAACGGCTTGCCGTCGTTCCACCTGACGCCCTTGCGGATGGTGAGGGTCAGCGTCTTGCCGTTGCCGGACCACTTGTAGCCGGTGGCCAGCACCGGGTAGGGCGCCTGCGTGGAGTTGAGCGTATTGAAGATGTACAGCGGCTCGTTGTAGAGCGCGACCGCGTTGGTGAGGAATCCGGTTGAGGTGAGCGAGAACGGGCTGAACGTGTCTGTCATGGGGGAGAGCGGCGTGCTCTCCACCACCAGCGTCTTACCGCTCGCGGCGGAGTGGTTGCCGCCGCCGGACGAGCCGCCGCAGGCAGCGATCCCCATGCTGAGGACGCCTGCCAGGGCGAGGCTCTTCAGGACCGTGTGCTTCATTGCCTAAACTCCGTTGTGCCCGGCCGGCTTGCCGCCGGCCTGTTGAAACGACCGTGTCGGGGTCTTGGTTTCGGTGGGGCGGTGCGGGCCGGCCGGGTGCGCCCGGTGCCGGTTCCGCTTCCGCTGGCTGTGCCTGGGATCGCGCTGCCCCGGAGTACCGGGGCGCTGTGGCCGGTGGTCAGCGTCCGCTTACGGCGTTTCCCGGGCCATGGCATCCCCCTTTCCCGGGTCGGTGACTCCAGTGGCCGCGGCGGCGGGCCCGGCTGGCCCGCCCGCCGCCTCGCTGAGCTGCCGGGCCTGCGCGGCGGTCAGGTCGGCCGCGTGCAGCCAGCACGAGCTCTGGTGGCCGGCGGCCACCTCGAATGCGGGCGGTGCCTGCTCCGCGCAGACCGCCATGGCGTGCGGGCAGCGCGGGTGGAAGCGACAGCCGCTGGGCGGCGTGACCAGGCTCGGCGGCGCGCCCCGGCCTGCCAGCGACGGCGGCTCCGCCCGGTCGGGGTCGGGTGCCGCGCTGAGCAGCAGCTGCGTGTACGGGTGGGCCGGTCCGTCGGTCACCTGCCCGGCCGGGGCCGATTCCACCACCTGCCCCGCGTACATGACGATGATCGTGTCCGCCAGGTAGCGGGCCGAGGCGATGTCGTGGGTGATGTAGAGGATCGCCAGCCCGTCCCGCTCCCGCAGGTCTGCCAGCAGGTTCAGGACGCCCAGCCGGATGGAGACGTCCAGCATCGAGACCGGCTCGTCGGCCAGCAGCACCCGCGGCCGCACCGCCAGCGCCCGGGCGATCGCCACCCGCTGCCGCTGGCCGCCGGACAGCTCGTGCGGGTATTTGCCGAGGAACTGGTCCGCCGGAGTCAGGGCGACCCGTTCCAGCAGCCCGGTCATGGCCTCGTCCAGGCTCGCGCCCAGCCCGCTGAACCCGTGGATCCGCAGCGGGCGGGCCAGGTGATAGCGGACGTCATGGACCGGGTTGAGGGACGAGAACGGGTCCTGCAGCACCAGCTGGACGTCCCGGGCGTACTCCCGCCTGCCCTTGGCCCGCCCGGACGCCGGCAGGTCCTGCCCGTCCAGCAGCAACTGCCCCGAGGTGGGCGTGATGAGCCTGGCCAGCAGCCGGGCCAGGGTCGATTTGCCGGAGCCGCTCTCCCCGACCACCGCGGTGATCCCGCCGGCGGGAAGCGCCAGCGAGACCGCCTCGACCGCATGCACGGCCGGCCCGCCAGCCTGCCCGCGGCGGCGGCTCAGCCGCGTGCGCGCCGCCCGGCCCGCCCGGTGCACCGGGAAGTGCTTGCTGAGGGCGCGTGCCTCCAGCAGCGCGCTGGTTTCCGGCGCCCGGGCCGGCGCGGCGGTCACGGCTGGCTCCCCGGCTCGGTGCTAGCTCGGGGGGGCGACCCCCCCGCACCCCCCCGCGGAGGCATAGCTCGGGGGGGCGACTCCCCCACACCCCCCCGCGAGGAGGGCAGCGCCAGCTCGGCGGGCACCGGGCCGGACCCGTCCTGCAGCCAGCAGGCGGCCAGCCGCCGCCCGTCGGGGGGCAGTTGCAGCAGCGGCGGTGTCTGCTCCCGGCAGCGTGGCATCACGTGCGGGCAGCGGGGGTGGAATACGCAGCCGGCGGGCAGCGCGCGCAGGTCCGGCGGGGAGCCGGGGATCCCGGTCCGGCGCTCGTGCTGGCCGTGCAGCCCCGGGAACGAGTTCAGCAGCCCCACGCTGTAGGGGTGCCGGGGGGCCCGGAACAGCGCCCTGGCCTCGGCGCGCTCCACCAGCCGCCCGGCGTACATGACCGCGATCTCGTCGGCGATCTCGATCAGCAGCGACAGGTCGTGCGTGATGAACAGCACCGCGAAGCCGAGCCGTTCCCGCAGCGCCGTCAGCTC
>DASQSC010000222.1:0-8458 GCA_035642555.1 Streptosporangiaceae bacterium
ATGGACGCCGCCGACCTGGGAGGAGGTCGTGCGCGAGCACTCCGCGCGCGTCTACCGGCTGGCCTACCGGCTGACCGGGAACAGCTACGACGCCGAGGACCTGACCCAGGAAGTGTTCGTCCGCGTGTTCCGCTCGCTGTCCAGCTACACCCCGGGCACCTTTGAGGGCTGGCTGCACCGCATCACCACCAACCTGTTCCTGGACTCGGCCCGCCGCCGGCAGCGCATCCGCTTCGAAGGTCTCGGCGACGAGAGCGCTGGCCTGCTCACCGGCGACGAGCCCACGCCCGCGCAGGCGTTCGACGCCCGCCACCTGGACAGCGACGTGTCGGCGGCGCTGCTCGCGCTGTCCCCTGAGTACCGGGCCGCCGTGGTGCTGTGCGACATCGAGGGCCTGTCGTATGAGGAGATCGCGGACACCCTGGGAGTGAAGCTGGGCACCGTCCGCAGCCGTATCCACCGCGGCCGGGCCCAGCTGCGGGCCGCGCTGGACCACCGCCGTCCCCGGCCGCGCCCGTCCGCCGCGTTGCGAGGCAGCCGGTGAGTCACCTGGGCAGGCGCCTGTCGGCCCTGATCGACTCCGAGCTCACCGGGGCCGAGCGGGACCGGGTACTCGCGCACCTGGCCTCCTGCGGCCAGTGCCAGCAGGAGGCGGTCGCGATCCGGGCGCTCAAGCGGCGGCTGCACGACCTCGGCGAGGCGACCGCCGAGGCGGAACTGCCGCAGCACGTTATCGACCTGGCAGCGGCGGCGGGCCGTCAGGCCGGGCCCGCCCGACCGCCGGCCGCCGGCGCGCCGCCCGGCCGCGCCCCGGACGAGCGGGAGCACCCGGCACGGCGCCGCGCCGGGGCCATCGCGGTCGGCGCGTTCTCCCTGCTGGCGGCCGGGTTCGCGGCCGCCGCCTTCCTCGCGGGCGGCAACGGCGGGCAGCCCGGACCGGACGTCACGCCGTCCGTGGACGTGTTCATGGTCCAGCACGGGGTGAGCGACGGCTCGGTGCCGGTGCCCTGGCGAGGCAGCCCCGGCGGGCCGTCGTCCGCGGCCCACGGCGAAAGGTCGCCGGCGAAGCCATGAGGCCGCGCGTGGACTCACCGGCCCGCGGTGCCGCGGGCGGGCCCCCGCCCGGTACCGACCCGGTCTGCCTGTGGATCACGACCGTGGCCGTGGTGGCCGGACTGGTCGCCGGGCTGGTGACGGCCGGCCAGCACCGTCCGGAAGCCGGCCCCCGGGGCCGGCCCGCGCAGGCCGCCCTGCTGCCGCCCACGGCTTCCCGCCTGCCCCAGCGGGCAGGGACTGGCCTGCGGCTGCTCGGCCAGGCCGCGGCCGCCTGCCAGTCGGTGCCGTTCCAGGGGGTGCAGGTGCTCACCTGGTGGGGCCCGGCCGGCGCCAGCGCCGCCGCCGTGAATGTGTGGCACCGTCGCGGCCGGGCCGAGCTCACCCAGGCGGCCGGCAAACTGCCGGCCTGGCCGCGCGGCATGCGCCGGCCAGCCCAGGCGCAAACGGCTGGCCTGGACCTGCCCAGCGCGATCGACATGACCGCGCGGCAGGTGCTGCTGCTGGCGGCCAATTACCGGGTGACAGCGGGCGGCCAGGGCCGCGTGGCCGGCCGGGCCGTCCGGATCGTCACCGTCAGGCGGCGGGACGGCACGCTCGCTGCCCGGTTCTGGCTCGACCGGGCGACCCGGCTGCCGCTGCGACGCGATGTGTACGCGACGACGGGGGCGCTGGCCGGGTCGGACGCGTTCGTCAGTCTCCGGGTGGGCTCCGCCGCCGCGGCGGGCATGCCCGGCCCCACGGCCCGCCCCTGGCCGCGGGATCTCGCTTCCTCCCAGCTGATGGCGCTGCGCGGGCGGGGGTGGCCGGTGCCGGATCCGCTTCCCGGTCACCTGCTCCTGGTCGACGCGAGGGAAACCGCGAGCCCGGCCGGGCGGGTCGTGCACCTGGCATATTCGGACGGCTTGTCGCTGGTGTCGGTGTTCGTCCAGCGCGGGCATCTGCCGGCGGTGCTAACCGGCTGGCGGGCCGTGGGCATGGCAGGTCACCGGGTCTACGCGGACGACCCTGACGGCATCAGCGTGGCCGCCTGGTCCGCTCACGGGTTCGTGTACACGCTGATCGGGCAGGCGCCGGCCGCGACGGTGAGCCAGGTGGTCGGCGCCCTGCCGCACAGCGACCGCCAGCACGCTCCCGGCCTGCTCGGCCGGCTCCGGCTCGGCACCCATCGGCTGCTGAACTGGCTGACGCTTTCCCGGTAAAGCGCGGTTACAGTAGAGGGACCACCCTGGGGAGACCTAGGGACCCACCCCGGGAGACTTGCCGTGTTCGACCTGTCCATTACCAAGTTGCTGGTGCTGGCAGTGATCGCAGTAGTGGTCTTCGGGCCGGACCAGCTGCCCAAGGTCGCCGCGCAAGCCGGCCGCGCCCTCCGCGAGCTGCGCCGCATGGCCGACGGCGCCCGCAATGACCTGCGGGAAGGGCTGGGTCCTGAGTTCAGCGACTTCGACGTCGCCGACCTGCACCCGCGCAATTTCGTGCGCAAGCACCTGCTGGACGGCTTCGATGACGACCCGGCCAATGGCTCGGCCCACCCCGCGCCGGGGAACGGCAGCCAGGCGGCCGAGACATCGGCGGCCGCGCTGGCGCCCGGCCAGGATCCCCCTTACGACTCCGAAGCCACCTGACTCAGCCGGAGCGGCGCCGGTAGCACCCGGGCCAGGCCCGGAGCGCTCGCGGCACCCGGGGTCAGGCCGGGGTCAGGCCCAGGCTGCGCCCGGCCAGGCTCCGCGCCCGGCTCCCGAGCTCGTCCGCGATCCGCGTGAGCTGCTCCGCGGCGGGCGACGACGGGTCTGACAGAACCAGCGGCACGCCCTCGTCCCCGCCTTCGCGAAGCCGGACGTCCAGCGGGACCTGGCCCAGCACCGGCACCTCGGCGCCGGTCAGCCGGGTCAGCGCGTCCGCCACCACCTGGCCGCCGCCCGACCCGAACAGCTCGACCGGCTCGCCGCAGTGCGGGCAGCTGAACGCGGACATGTTCTCGATGACGCCGACGATCCGCTGGTGGGTCTGCATCGAGATGGCCCCTGCCCGCTCGGCCACCTCCGAGGACGCGACCTGCGGCGTAGTGACCACGATCAGCTCGGCGCCGGGCACCAGCTGGGCGACCGAGATGGCCACGTCGCCGGTTCCCGGCGGCAGGTCCAACAGCAACACGTCCAGGTCGCCCCAGAAGACCTCGGCGAGGAACTGCTGGAGCGCCCGGTGCAGCATGGGACCGCGCCAGACCACCGGTGTGTTGCCCGGCGTGAACATGCCGATCGAGATCACGCTCACGCCGTGGGCAGCGGGCGGCATGATCATCTGCTCGACCTTGGTGGGCCGGCCGGATACGCCCAGCATGCGCGGGACCGAGTGCCCGTAGATGTCGGCGTCCAGCACGCCCACCTTCTGCCCGGCGGCGGCCAGGGCGACCGCCAGGTTGACGGTGACCGACGACTTCCCGACCCCGCCCTTGCCGCTGGCGATGGCGTACACCCGGGTCAGCGAGGTGGGCTTGGCGAACGGGATCTCCGGCTCGGCGCGGCCGCCGCGCAGCTTCGTCTGCAGCTCCTTGCGTTGCTCTTCGCTCATGACGTCCAGGTCCACCTGGACCCGGGACACGCCGGCCAGCTTGGATACGGCGGCGGTGACGTCACGGGTGATGGTGTCGCGCAGCGGGCAGCCCGCGATGGTCAGGTAGACCTCCACCCGGACCGCGCCATCCCCGGCGACCTCGACGTTCTTGACCATCCCGAGGTCGGTGATGGGACGGTGGATCTCCGGGTCGAGGACCGACGACAGCGCGGTCGTCACCTGCTCGTCGGACGGCGGCGCGGCCACCCCGGGGGTCGTAGTCATGCCCTCATGCTACGAACCATGGGATAGGGAGTCGAACGGCGGTGCTGCGCACGCCCGCCCGGCGTGCTGTCACGCCGGGCGGGCACACTACGGTCGCGGCCCAGCTCCCGGGGAGCCAAGGCCCCCCGGGAACTGGTGCGCGGAGGCCCCCGCGGGGAGCCGCTGCGCTACCCGCTAGTGCTCCGGTTCGCCGGTGACGGGGTTGAGGAACAGCGGCCGGAAGTCGGGGTGCTGGAAGCTGAACATGTTGTTCAGCGAGCCCGCCACGGCGTCGAACGAACCGCTGATCCGCTTCCCGCGCAGCCAGTTGTCCTCGATGAACCGGGTGATCGACGACTGGTCGGTCAGCGTGCTGTCCACCGCGTTCTGCTTGGCCCAGGGCGAGATCACCATGAGCGGCAGCCGCGGCCCGTACCCGCAGCGGCCCTGCTGGCCCGCCAGCGGCGTCCCGCTGCCGCACATGCCGGTGCCGGTGAGCGCGTCGGCGACCGAGGCGGACGGGTTGGTCACCCCTGAGAAGACGTGGTCATACCAGCCGTCGGAGTCGTCGTAGGAGATGACCACGGCGGTGCTGCGCCAGTCCGGCGTCCGCTCGAGCGCGTTGACCTCCTTGGCGATGAACTCCTGCTCGTCAATGGGATCGGAGTAGGCGGCGTGCCCGTCCTGATAGCCGGGAGCCTTCAGGAAGCTCACCGCCGGCAGCGCCGCCGGCGGCAGCTTATTGTTGCCGATGGCGGCCACAAGCTGGTCGAAGTCGCTGCTGTCGTAGTTGTGGTTAGGGGTGTCGAACTGCGGCGCGCCGTTCACGAAGTGCTGGGTGTCGGTGCCGATGGTGCGCAGCCCCGCCAGCGTGTCCTGACCGCTCGCGCTGACCGGGACGGTCAGGTGGTGCGGGTTGGCGGTCGAGGCGTAGTACTCGAACGGCTCGTGGTGGGCGATGTAGTCGTCCTTGAAGCCGTACTGGCCGGTGCCGGTGGCCAGCGGGCTGACCAGCCCCTTCCCGACCGGGGTGACGGCGTTGCAGATCCCCTGGTCGCTGGAGTTCGGCACGGACTGGAAGAACTTGCCCTTGAACTCGTCGGGGATGAAGGTCGCCGTGGACTGCCCGGAGTGCCCGGTCGCGTCGGCGGCGGCGGTGAACGACGTCGTGGGCCGGAGGCCGCCCTGGAACCAGCCCCAGGACAGGTGGGCCGAGTTGAGCAGATCGCCGATGTTCTGGCCGCTCATCGCGACCGCGTCGCGGGTGGAGCAGTCATCCCAGTACGGCTGCGCGTCGCTGGTCAGCGAGAAGCCTCCCTGCCCGTCCGGGGTGAGGTCGGCGTTCGGCGCGGCGGCGGTGGCGACCGACGGGTTGTTCGCGGTGTGGGACATGTCCACCCCGCCGGTGTCGCCGGCGGCGAGGTTGATCGCGCCGGGCGCGGAGGGGCCGAACGTGGTGCCGAACGAGTTGTCGCTCATCGCGTAGCGCTGGGCGTAGTTCCACAGCCCAGTGGCCGTGTTGCCGTCGTAGTAGTTCATCACGTCGTTGGCGTTGCAGGGGTTGCCCTCCGGCGACTTGACGCCGCTGCCGGTGCCGACGCTCTGCGGGAACTTGTCCATCTTGCCGCCGTCGAACGCCCGCTGCTCATCGTTGTAGTTGTGGTCCTGGTCGCAGGTGAGCACGTCGTTGACGGTGGCCGGGTCGTAGCGGCGGGGGTTGACGCCATTGGGGTTATTGGTCAGCAGCGAGCTGGTCAGCCCGTTGACCGACGGCGTGCCCGGCTTGGCGTGGAAAGGCTGCCCGTCGGCGTTGGTCGCGTTCGGGTAGGTGCCGAAGTAATGGTCGAAGCTGACGTTCTCCTGGAAGATCACCACCAGGTGCTTGATGGGGGTCGCGGTCGCATTGCCCGTTGCTTGCGGGCTCGCGGATGCCGCGACCGCGGTTGCCGCGCCGGCGATGGCGAGCGCGCCTGACGCCGCCAGCGCGAGCAGGCCGCGGATGGGTCGTCGCATGGGGGAACCTCCACAGTGGTTGCGATGCCGCCGCAAGACGATGGCCGGCCCGCTGACCCATCCGGTGAACGGAGAGCGGCGGATCCGTAAACTCCCCTGGGCAAGTCCCTCAAATCGGGGCAAGCCGGTACACCGCGCAGGTGCGTGCCCACCGCTCGGCGGGGGAGGCGTCCCCGGGAGCGGTGTTAGCCCGGGGGGACGACCCACCCAGACCCCCTTGCTCGGTGCTAGCCCGGGGGGACACAGTGCCGTCCCGGGGGCTGTGTTCCCCGGGGACACCCCGGACCCCGATGGCCCCGGACCCCGATGGCCCCACATCCCCCCGCCAAGGAACCGCATTCAGCCGGCCGGCCAGCAGCAGGCTGGTCACAGCATCCCACTCGGGACCGCCGGGAGCCACCCGGCCGACCGCGGCCGTCCACGACACCAGCAGCCCGCCGGTGTCCTTGCTCGGCACGGTCACAGTCACCCGCCCGGCCCCGGCTATCCCGGGCAGCGGCTGCTCGCCCGGCCCGGTGAGCACGTAGGCGGCCCCGGGCGGGCCGGGCTGGCCGTCACCGCCGGATTGCCCGCCGCCGGATTGCCTGCCGCCGGCCGCCAGCCAGACGTGCCACGCCGGGCGAGGGCGGCCGGGCCCGGCCTTGATCCAGATGAGCCCGGCGCGCTTGGTAGCCTCCGCGATGAGCGCTTCGCTGCTCACCCCTTCAGGGTGCCACGCCAACCGCAGGAAGGCCGCCAGCATTGCCGCAGACCTATCGTTCCCGGCGCTCGTGCCTGGCGGTCCCCGCCAGCAGCCCCCGCTTCCTGGCCAAGTCCCGGGAACTGGCCGCCGACGAGGTCATGCTCGACCTCGAGGATGCGGTCGCGCCCGCGGCCAAGGCCAGCGCCCGGGCGGCCGCGGTGGCGGCGCTGGCCGAAGGCGGCTGGGACGGCAAGGTGGTCGCGGTCCGGGTGAACGATGCCACCACCAGCTGGGCGTACCGGGACGTGGCCGCCGTGGTGGAGGGCGCCGGCTCGCAGCTGGACGTGATCGTGCTGCCCAAGGTCTCCGCCCCCGGTCACGTCATCTGGCTGGACCTGCTGCTGGGGCAGGCCGAGCAGGGGGCGGGCCTGCCCGCGGGCCGGATCGGGATCGAGGCGCAGATCGAGGACGCCGCCGGCCTGGCCGCCGTGGACGACATCGCCGCCGCCTCCGGCCGGCTGCAGGCGCTGGTGTTCGGCCCGGCCGACTTCATGGCCAGCGTCGGCATGCGCTCGCTGCGGGTGGGTGGCCAGCCGGCCGGGTACGCCGGCGGCGACGCGTATCACTACCCGCTGCTGCGGATCCTGGTGGCCGCCCGCAGCCGCGGGCTGGCCGCCATCGACGGGCCGCACCTGGCCATCGAGGACCTCGACGGCCTGCGGCAGGGCGCGGCCAGCGCGGCGGCGCTCGGCTACGACGGGAAATGGGTAGTCCACCCCGGCCAGCTCGGTGTGGTGAACGAGGCCTTCTCGCCCGGCCAGGAGGAGTATGACCAGGCCGAGCTGATCCTGGCGGCGTACGAGTACTACACCACGGTGGAAGGCCGCGGCGCCGCCCGGCTGGGCGATGAGATGATCGACGCGGCCTCCCGCGCGCTCGCGGAGGTCACCGCGGCCCGGGGGCGCGCCGCCGGCCTCCCCCGGACCAGCGCGTTCGTTCCTCCCCGGCAGCCGTGACATCCCCTCGAACGGGCCCCTGCCCGGCCCGGGCCGGCAGCACGGCCACCAGCTGGTGCGTGGCCGGCCACCTGGGTGCGGCTGGCCGGCCCGCCGGTCAGAGCACGCCCCACCCGGTCAGCGCGGCCAGCAGTCCGGTGGTCAGTGGCAGCGACCGGGCCGCGGCCTGGCTGACCCAGCGCGCGTCCGCGGCGTCGTCGCCCGGTGCCAGCGTGCCGCCGGTCACGGTGGCGGCGTAGTCCCTGATCTCGAAGATCCCGCCGTCCGGCGCGGGCCGCTCGACCGCCCCGACCAGCGGGCCGCAGGCCACCAGCAGCCCGGTCTCCTCCCGCACCTCCCGGGCCAGGGCGGCGGCATCGGTCTCGCCCGGCTCGATCCGGCCGCCGGGCAGGGTCCACCGGCCGGCTTCCGGGTCGTGGCCGCGCTTGACCAGCAGCAGCCGCCCGTCGCCGCCGGTGATGACGGCGCCGACGCAGGGTATCCGCACAGCAGGCATCTCGCCAGTATGGTCGTAACCTATGAGGACCGCTCCCACCTGTCCGCGCTGCGGCGGCCCGGTGACCGAGCCCAATGTCTGGTCCAGCGGCTGGCGGTGCGACCTGCACGGGGAGGTGCTGCCGCTGCGCACCTACAGCGCGTCCGCGGGCGGGCTGCAGGGGCTGCTGCGGGACGCCACGGTCCCTGCCTGGCTGGCCTGGCCGCTGCCGGCCGGCTGGCTGGTCACCGGGTTCGCCGGGGCGGGCGACGATCGCAGCGGGACGCATGCGTGCGTGGCCGCCCTGTCCGGGCCCAACCCGGTCGGCGGGCCGGGGGAGATGCTGCTGATCTCGGAAGAGCCCGGGGTGGGCCTGGGAGCCTGGTTCGCCGGCCTGCC
>DASQSC010000223.1:0-2109 GCA_035642555.1 Streptosporangiaceae bacterium
TATCTGGCCGGGGTGCTGTGGTTCGCGGTGGCCTCGGCGGCCTGCGGGTTCGCCCCCGACGCGACCTTCCTCATCGTGATGCGGGTGCTGCAGGGGATCGGCGCGGCCCTGCTCACCCCGGGCAGCCTGGCGATCCTGGAAGCTTCGTTCGTGCCGGCCGACCGCTCCCGGGCGATCGGGGCCTGGTCCGGGCTCGGCGGGGTGGCGACCGCCGGGGGCCCGCTACTGGGCGGCTACCTGATCTCGGCCGCCTCCTGGCGGTGGATCTTCTTCCTCAACATCCCGGTCGCTGCCGTCGTCATCGCGCTGGGCGCCCGGCACGTGCCCGAGTCACGGGACCCGGCCGTCACCGGCGGGCAGGACTGGACCGGCGCGCTGACGGCGGTGCTGTTCCTGACCGGGATCACGTTCGCGTTCATCGAGGGGCCGTCGCTGGGCTGGTCGTCGCCCGTGGTGCTGGTCATGGCCGCGATCGGGGTGGCCGGGCTGGCCGCGTTCCTGCTGGCCGAGCGCCGGGTGGCGGCGCCGATGCTGCCGCTGTCGATCTTCGCCGACCGGCAGTTCGCCGCCACCAATGCCGTCACGTTCATCGTGTACGCCGCCCTGGTCGGGGCGACCTTCCTGCTGCCGGTGATGCTGCAGGTGGTGTCGGGGTACTCGCCGCTGGCCTCCGGGCTGGCGCTGCTGCCGCTGACGTTCATCATGCTGGCGCTGTCGGCCCGGTCCGGCAGGCTCGCGAGCCAGATCGGGCCCCGGCTGCAGATGAGCGTGGGACCGATAGTGGTCGGCGCCGGGTTCGCGCTGCTCACGCTCGCCACCCACGGCAGCAGCTACGTCGTCTACGTGCTGCCTGCCGTACTCGTGTTCGGGCTGGGGCTCGCCATCACGGTGGCGCCGCTAACCTCCACCGCCATGAGCTCAGCGCCCGCCGAGCTCTCGGGCATCGCGTCCGCGGTCAACAACGACGTGGCCCGGTTCGGCGGGCTGCTGGCCGTGGCCGTGCTGCCGGCGCTGGCGGGGATCACCGGCACGGCCTACCTGCACCCGGCCGCGCTCGCCGCGGGATTCAGGACCGCGGTGCTGATCGCGGCCGGGATGTGCGTGGCGGGCGGGCTGCTCGCCGCGGTCACGATCAGGAACCCGGCGCGGGCGGCGCGGCCGGCGCCGGCCGGGGCCGGGGCGCAGGCGGGGGCCGGGGCGCCCGCGGCCGGGGCGCCCGCGCCGCAGGAGGCGCCGGCCGGGGCCGGGTGGGCGGAGTGCCTGCACTGCGGCCTGGAGGCGCCGCCGCTGATCACCGGGGGCCGCCCGGCGGTGCCGGCGGTGCCGGCGGAGCCGCGAGATCGCTAGGGTGAGCCTCATGGCGCACCGGCTTGCCGCCGAGCGGATCATCCTGCGCGGCTGGACCGTCGAGGATGCCGAGGCGGCCCTGGGCGCCTATGGGGACCAGCAGGTCGCGCGCTGGCTTTCGCCGGCGATGGACCGGGTGCGGGACCTGGCCGGCATGCGGTTGCTGCTGCAGCAGTGGACGGCCGAGGATGAGCGGCTGACGCCGCCGGCCGGCCGGTGGGCGATCGAGCTCCGCGAGGACGGGCAGGTGATCGGCGGGGCAACCCTGCTCCCGCTGCCGCCGGACGACGAGTTCGAGGTCGGCTGGCAGCTCCGCCCGCAGGCGTGGGGCCAGGGGTATGCCACCGAGACCGGCCTGGCGCTGGCCCGATGGGCGTTCGAGCAGGGGATCGAGCAGGTCATCGCGCTGGTCAGGCCCGCCAACGCCCGCGCCGAGGCGATGGTGCGCCGGATCGGCATGGAGTGGGTGGGCGAGACCGAGAAGTACCACCAGCTGCGCCTGCAGGAATACCGGCTCCGGCCCGGGG
The DNA here is from genome assembly GCA_035642555.1 of Streptosporangiaceae bacterium. GTDB lineage: Bacteria > Actinomycetota > Actinomycetes > Streptosporangiales > Streptosporangiaceae > JAIRTY01. The sequence continues at coordinate 1,875 of DASQSC010000223.1, forward strand.
ACCTGACCGCGCCCCGGTGGATGGGGCGGCAGTGAGCGGAGCCGGAGGCGCAGCGGACCGGGAAACGCCGGGCGGAGCCGGAGGCGCAGCGGACCGGCAGCCGCCGGGCGGGGACGGGGAGGTCACCGACAACCAGGCTGCGTCGCGGTTCGAGCTGGGGGCGGGCGGGCAGCTCGCTGTGCTGCAGTACCGGCGGAACGGGAAGCGGCTGGTCCTGATCCACACCGAGGTGCCC
>DASQSC010000224.1:0-4309 GCA_035642555.1 Streptosporangiaceae bacterium
GGCCCTGATCAGCGCGGTGCTCCCGGCCGGCCAGGTCGGCCCCTACCAGGTGCAGGCCGCGATCGCCGCCGTGCACGACGAGGCGGAGTCGCTCGCGGCCACCGACTGGCCGCAGATCCTCGGCCTGTACCAGCTGCTGGACCAGCTGGCGCCGGGCCCGATGGTCAGCCTCAACCGGGCGGTCGCGATAGCCATGGTGGAGGGCCCGGCGGCCGGCCTGGACCTGCTGCGCACGCTGGAGTCCGACCGTAGGCTCGCGGGACATCACCGGCTGCACTCGGCCCGGGCGCATCTGCTGGAGATGACCGGCGATGTGGCCGGCGCGGTGGCCGCCTACCGGGCGGCCGCGCGCCGCACCACCAGCCTCCCCGAGCGCCGGTACCTGACCGGCCGCGCGGCCAGGCTGGCGGGCCAGGAAAAAACCTCGCGCGGAACGTAGAGACCGGCTGCCCGGCTCCGACCCAGGGCCAAGCGGGCGCACCAGGCGCCCCGGCCGGAAGGAACCGGAGATGACCAAGATCTTCCTGAGCATGTCGGTGTCACTGGACGGCATCGCAGGACCGCAGGCCGAGCACACCGATTTCAGCGCGCTGGACGAGGACGCCATGGCGGTCCACGCGGCGGTTCTCGGCTGGGTGTTCCCGCTGCGGAGCTGGCGCGAGCAGCAGGGGCAGGAGGGCGGCGAGGACTCGGTGGACTCGCGGGTGTGGGCGGAGCAGTTCGCCCGGACCGGGCCCCAGATCATCGGCCGCCGGATGTTCGAGTTCGGCTACCCGAACTGGGGCGAGAACCCGCCGTTCCACGCGCCGGTGTTCGTGCTGACCCACCGCGGCGGCGACCGGATCGACAAGTCCGGCGGCACCAGCTACACGTTCGTGACCGGCGGCATCGAGGCCGCCGTCGAGCAGGCCCGGGCGGTGGCGGACGGCAAGGACGTGCTGCTGGCCGGCGGCGTCAGCGTCGCCCAGCAGGCGCTGGCCGCCGGCCTGGTCGACGAGGTGCAGCTGCACGTGGCGCCGGTGCTGCTGGGCCGGGGGATGCGGCTGTTCGGCGATGCACAGGTGAACCTGCGCTGCACCGAGACGGTGCACGGCGAGGGCGCGGTCCACCTGCGCTACCTGCCCCGGTGAGGGCGCGAGCCCGCGCGGGCGGTCACCGGCCCGCGCGGGCAGCCGCGCCGCCCCTCCCCTGACGGCTCCGGAACTGCCAGGATGACGGCATGACGAACGAACGGCCCGCCACGACCGCCTTCCGGGAAGCCAGGGACCTGCTGCTGCGGCAGCGCGAGGACCTTGCCGCCGCGGCCGCGGAGTTCAGCTGGCCGCAGCTGGACGAGTTCAACTGGGCGCTCGACTGGTTCGACGTGATCGCGGCCGAGCATCCGGACCGGGCCGCCCTCCGCATCGTCGCCGACGGCGACGCGGCGGCCCGGCTCAGCTACCGCGAGCTCGCCGACCGGTCCGGCCAGGTGGCCAGCTGGCTGCGCGGGCTGGGGGCACGGCGCGGCGACCGGCTGCTGCTCATGCTGGGGAACATCGCGCCGCTGTGGGAGGTGATCCTGGCCGCGATGAAGCTGGGCGTGGTCATCATCCCCGCCTCCACCCTGCTGGGGCCCGACGACCTGGCCGACCGCATCACCCGCGGCGAGGTCCGGCACGTGGTGACCGAGACCGGGCACGCCGCCAAGTTCGAGGGGCTGGCCGGCGACTGGACCCGGGTCGCGGTGAGCCCCGGCGGCATCCACGGTGACCCGGAGCCGGTCCCGCCCGGCTGGGTTTCCTACCGTGACTCCGCGGCCGCCCCCGCCGGCTTCACCCCCGACGGCCCGACCCGCGCCAGCGATCCGCTGCTGCTTTATTTCACGTCCGGCACCACCGCCCGGCCCAAGCTGGTCGAGCACACCCACGCGTCGTACCCGGCCGGCCACCTGTCGACCATGTACTGGATCGGGCTGCAGCCCGGCGATGTGCACCTGAACATCTCCTCGCCCGGCTGGGCCAAGCACGCCTGGAGCAACGTGTACGCGCCCTGGAACGCCGGGGCGACCGTGCTGATCCTCGGGTACGAGCGGTTCTCGGCGGACCTGCTGCTCGGCGCGCTCGGCCGGCACCAGGTGACCGCCTTCTGCGCGCCTCCGACGGTGTGGCGGCTGCTGATCCAGGGCGATCTCGCCGCCGCCGACGTATCCGGCCTGCGCGAGTGCGTCGCCGCTGGCGAGCCGCTCAACCCGGAGGTGATCGAGCAGGTCCGCCGCGGCTGGGGGATCACGGTGCGGGACGGCTACGGCCAGACCGAGACCACCGCGCAGGCGGGCAACTCCCCCGGCCAGCCGGTCCGGCCCGGCTCCATGGGGCGGCCGCTGCCCGGCTATCCGGTGGTGCTGGCCGATCCGGTGACCGGCCGGGTCGCGGCCGGTGACGGCGGTGAGGCCGAGGGCGAGATCTGCATCGACCTGGCCCGGCGGCCGCTGGGGCTGATGACCGGCTACCAGGGTGACCCGGAACGGGACGCCGAGGCCATGCGCGGGGGCTGCTATCACACCGGTGACGTGGCGGCCCGGGACGCGGACGGCTATCTCACCTACGTGGGGAGAACCGACGACGTGTTCAAGGCCTCCGACTACCGGATCTCGCCGTTCGAGCTGGAAAGCGTGCTCATCGAGCACGAGGCGGTAGCGGAGGCGGCGGTGGTGCCCGCCCCCGACCCGCTCCGGCTGGCGGTGCCGAAGGCATACCTGACGCTGGCGGCCGGCGCCGAGCCGTCCGCCGAGACGGCGGAGTCGATCCTGGCCTACGCGCGGGGCCGGCTCGCCCCGTACAAGCGGGTACGGCGGCTGGAGTTCGCCGAGCTTCCCAAGACCATCTCCGGCAAGATCCGCCGGGTGGAGCTGAGGCAGCAGGAGGCGCAGCGGTTCGGTACCGGGCCGGGGGGCCCTGCCAGCGCCGGCCGGCGCGGGGCCACCGAGTTCTGGGAGGAGGACTTCCCCGGCCTCAAGGCGTGAGCGCGGCCTAGCTGGTGACGTCGGCGGTGGTGAGCCGGGCCCAGGCGAGGGACAGGAAGATCACCGCGTAGACGCCGAACGAGAGCAGGCCGTGCAGCAGGGTCGTGGTGTCGATCGGGGAGCGCAGCAGGGCGTCGAACGACAGCCACCAGTGGGTCGGCAGGTACGGGTGGGCCGCCGAGATCTGCGGCACGTTGTCCGCGACCTCGCTGGCCACCGCGATGACCAGCACCGTCGCGATCGCCCCGATGGGGTGCTCGGTCAGGGTGGAGACCGCCACCCCGATCGCGCCCAGCGCGGCCATCCCGGCCGCGACGTACAGGGTGACCAGCAGTACCCGCAGCAGGCCCTCGGACAGCGGCACGGTGGTGCCCGACAGCAGCGTGACCGGGCCGACGGGGAACAGGGCCGCCCCGGCGGCCAGCGCCGCCCCGACCACGATGATGCACGCGGCGAGGCCGAACGCCACCACCGCCGTGAACTTGACCGAGAGCAGCCGGGTCCGCCCGGCCGGGACGGCGAGCAGGTACCGGATGGTTCCCGAGCCGGCCTCCCCGGCCACCGAATCCCCCGCGACCACCGCCACCACCAGCGGCAGCACCAGCGTCAGCAGGATCGTCAAGGCCAGGAACGCCAGGAAGATCCCGTTGCCCGCGAGCTGGTCGAGCAGCGACGAGTTCGGGCCGCCGTCGCCGCCGCGCGGCGACGACAGCCGCAGCACGATGCCGAGCGTGACCGGCAGCACCACCAGCACCGCGAGCAGTGCCTGGTTCCGCCGCCGCCGGAAGACCAGCCCCAGCTCGGAGCGCAGCAGCCGGAACCACGCCGCGACCGGGCTGGGCCGCCGCTCGGCCCGGGCCCCGGCAGCGACCGCCGCGTCAGCCGCCGACATCGAACCCCTCCCCGGTCAGCTCCACGAACAGGTCTTCCAGGCTGGGCCGGGGCGTGTCCAGGCCGGCCACCGGGATGTCAGCCAGCACCAGCTCGCGGCACACCTCTTCCGGCGCGCGCTCCCCCAGCTGGGCGCTGACCTCGCTGGCGGCCTCCTTGATGTCGGCCAGCCCGAGCGAGCCGAGGACCTCGGCGGCCTTGCCGGCCAGGGCCGTGCGGATCCGGATCCGGCGCGCTCCCCGCGCCCGCAGCTCCTCCAGCGTGCCCTGGAAGACCAGCTTCCCGGTCCGCATGACGCCCACGTCCGTGCAGATCTGCTCGACCTCGGCGAGCAGGTGGGAGGACACGAGCACGGTGACCCCGTCCGCGGCGATCGACCGGATCAGGCCCCGCACCTCGCGGGTGCCCTGCGGGTCA
>DASQSC010000225.1:0-2128 GCA_035642555.1 Streptosporangiaceae bacterium
GATCTGGGTGCTGGAGGACCTGCCCGCGCTGCGTCAGCACCGGCCCGAGCTGGACGCGGCCCCGCTGCACCTGTACGAGCCCCGCCGGCAGGTCCGCTGGCTCACCGACCGGGGGTTCCCGGCGAAGGGCGAGGCGCGCCGTTCCTACTCCCTGCTGGGACCGGTGGTGGTCGCCTGGGACAAGCAACAGCGCCCGGGCCGGACCGAGACCGAGAACGTGCCGGTGGGGGCCGGCCGGAATCCCGCCGACGGGGTGGCGGTGCTGTACCGCCTCCAGCACCCGGGCGACGCCGAGCTGCGGCTCACGTTCCGCGACTCCGACGGGCAGCAGGTCCGGACGCTGACGGCGCGGCCGGGCGACGAGGACCGCAAGCCCGAGAAGGGCGAGCCCGAGGACCCGGTGCCGCCCCGGCAGGAGGGCCTGAACCGCTTCGTCTGGGACGGCCGGCACGGGCGCGGCACCCAGATCGAGATCGACCCGCCGGAGGACGAGGAGGCCGCCGCCAACCGGGGCCCGGCGGTGCCGCCGGGCCGCTACACGGTGCGGGTGGAGCTGGGCGAACAGGCAGCCGAGGCCGGGTTCGAGATCGCCGCCGATCCGCGCGCCGGCTACTCCTCCGAGCAGCTCGCCGCCCAGTACGAGCTTGACCGGCGGCTCTGGGGCCTGCTGTCCGACCTGTACGACGGCGTCAACCGGGCCCGGCGGGCGCGCTCGGAGCTGGGCGAGAGCGAGCCCGATGACCAGCTGCGGCGGGAGCTGGCGGAGGTGGAATCTGACCTGGTCGCAGACGGTGGCGGCAAGCGGTCCATCTTCGTCAGCCGGGCGGCCCTTGACACCCGCCTGGTGCGGCTGCGCCAGGTGGCCGGGTCGGCGCCGCCGACCGCCGCCGCGGTGGAGGTGGCGGACCAGGTCCAGGCCCAGCTGGAGCAAGTGCTGGCGCGGCTGTCGGCCGTGCTCGAGCGGGCACGGCAGGCGCTGGCTCGCAAAGACTGACGCGCGAACGCCCGCGCAGTCGCAACCGGATAGGTCAGAAAGAGGTGTGTCTGTGGTGCTAAGGGCGCGGATCGAGATTGTTCTCTCAGCCCTGCTCGCGGCGGCGACGATCGTGACGGCCGTCTGGCCGGCCTGGATCGAGGCCGTGTCCGGGGCCGACCCCGATGGCGGGAGCGGTACCACCGAATGGTGGATCGTCGCCGCGCTTGCCGTGGTCACCGTCGCCGTCGCCGCGCTTGCCCGTCGCGACCTGCTGGTGGTCCGGCGCCGCGCGGCCCTCGGCACCCAGTAGCCGCGGTCGCCCGGTCCATTTCCTGGGCCAGGTCACCGAAGTTCCAGGCGGCTGCCGGCTGGGCTTCCATGCCGAGTTCTGTCCGCGCGGCGGGCTGTGCCTGCTGTCACCGTTCCGGTACCGGGTGATGCAGCGGAACTGGGACCAGGACCTGCGCGCGATCAAGGCAATCATCGAGCACCGCGCCGGGGAAGCGGGGTAAGCGCGCCATCCGTCAGCCGGGGCCGACCGGCTGGCGCAGCACGGTCCGCAGCTTCCGGGGCGCGCATCTGCGCGGATCGGACAGGTAGATCTCGTGATGATGACCGCGCAGCCGCAGCCCGCGCGCAGCGGCGAAGTCGTGCAGCCTGGCGACATCCGCACCTTCGTCGGCGTAGGGACCGCGATGCATGAGCTGGGCGCAGAGCCCCTCGTCGAAGCGCTCGATGCGAGCCCCGGCCGCGACAGCCCCTCCGAGCTTGCCGGCCATCCTGGCGAGCGCCGCATCGTAGAGGTCACCAGGCACGTCATCAGGCTGGCGGATCATCATCCTCCAGCGCCACGACGCCCGGTCCTCGCTGGCGGGCTGGAACACGCTGAGATCGTCCGCCCACCACAATCCCTCCAGCGGCCGGACCTTCAGGCCCGGCCTGCCCGCCCGCCTGAGGTTGACCACGACGGGGTAGCTGACCGCGTACAAGGCCGCGACGGCGGCCTCGTAGCCCGTTGACATGGCCGGGTCACCGGACCCGTCGATCATGACGAACTCAAACGACGGGACCTCGACCAGCACCGGGTCGAAGGGCGGCTGGTAGAGGGCTTTGTCGTCTGCTCGGGTACGGCTGGCGGGCTTCATCGTCTGG
>DASQSC010000226.1:0-7877 GCA_035642555.1 Streptosporangiaceae bacterium
GCCGCCTGGCCGGAGCCGGGGCCAGCGCCAGGCTCAGTGCCGGTGCCGGTGCCGGTGCCGGGCGCGGGGCCGCCGGGGCCGGAGCCAGCGGGTGCGTCGCTCACGCCGTCGAGCGCCCCCACCCTGGCCGCCAGCCGCAGCAGCCGCCTGACCTTGTCGTCCACGGCCTGCTCGGGCACCTCGCCGGCCTTCACCGCCGCCGTCAGCCTGCCAGCCGACCATGGCGTGTGCGGCCCCGGCATGGCCAGGTCGGTCGCGGCGCACGCGGCGGCGGCCGTGGTCCGCACCGCCGTCCAGTCGGAGACCACCAGGCCGTCGAAGCCCCACTCCGATTTCAGCGGGCTGGCTAGCAGCTCGTTCTCGGTCATGGTCGGCCCGTTGACCGAGTTGTAGGCGGCCATCACCAGCCACGGGCGGGAACCGGCGATGATGTCCTCGAACGGGCGCAGGTACAGCTCGCGCAGCGGCTGCTCGGCGATGACCGCCTCATAGCTGAACCGGTCGGTCTCGGAGTCGTTCGCCACGTAGTGCTTGATCGTGGCGGCCACCCCGTGGCGTTGCAGGCCGTCCACATAACCGCCGCCGATCTGCGCGGTGAGATAGGGGTCTTCCGAGAAGCATTCGAAATGGCGCCCGCCGAGCGGGGTCCGGTGCAGGTTGATGGTCGGGGCCAGCAGGATGTCCACGCCCTTCCGGCGGGCCTCGGCCGCCAGCAGGCTGCCGATCTCCCGGGCGAGCCCGGGGTCCCAGCTGGCCGCCACCGCGGTCGGGCACGGGGTGGTGGCGGCCTGGTCCTCCTCGCTGCCGGTCGTGTCCCGCAGGCCCACCGGCCCGTCGGACATGACCATCGCCCGCAGGCCGATGGCTGGCTCGGCGTGCGTGGTCCACGTGGCCGCGCCGGTCAGCAGGCGCGTCTTCTGCTCCAGCGACAGGCGGGCGATGAGGGCGTCGATCCGTGCCAGGGAGTCGTCGGGCACCGGTGCCTCCAGGGGGTGGTGCTGCGTCATCATCCTCACCCATGCCGGGATCGGCGTCAGCCTCGGCGCGGCTGCGTGGCGCGGCCCGGGACGGGGGTGCGCTGCGGGCTTAATGACTCGCGGCAGACCGGTCGGCCAGGTAGGTTGCATCCCGCGTATCGGGACACGCAACGGGCGAAGGGGGACCAGTGACACAGGCTGGCTCGGGGCCGGCGATTTTCGCCGAGGGCCTGACCAAGTCATTCGGGGATGTACATGCGCTACGGGGGATCGATCTGTCGGTGCCGCGCGGGACGGTGCTCGGCGTGCTCGGCCCGAACGGGGCCGGCAAGACGACCGCGGTGCGGATCCTGACCACGCTGCTGCTGCCGGACGGCGGGCGGGCGCTGGTCGAGGGCCATGACGTGGTGCGGCAGGCGGCCGCCGTCCGGCGGTCGATCGGGCTGGCCGGCCAGTCGGCTGCCATCCAGGAGGAGCTCACCGGCCGGGAGAACCTTGAGATCGTCGGGCGGCTCTATCACCTGAGCCGCCGGGACGCCCGGGCCCGGGCCACCGAGCTGCTGGAGCAGTTCGGCCTGACCGACGCGGCCGACCGGGCCGCCAAGAACTTCTCCGGCGGCATGCAGCGGCGGCTTGACCTGGCGGCCAGCCTGGTCGGCAGTCCCCGGGTGCTGTTCCTGGACGAGCCCACCTCCGGGCTGGACCCGCGGTCGCGGCTGGGAATGTGGGACATCATCCGCTCGCTGGTGGCACGCGGCACCACGCTGCTGCTGACCACCCAGTACCTGGACGAGGCCGACGAGCTTGCCGACGAGATCGTGGTCATCGACCGCGGGCTGGTGATCGCCGCGGGCACGGCCGAGCAGCTGAAGGGCCGGGTCGGCGGGGACGTGCTCGAGTTCACGGTGCCCGACCGGGACCGGCTCTCCGACGCGGTCGCGGCGATCGGGAAGATCGGCGAAGGCGAGCCGCATGCCGACGCCGAGACCGGCGTGGTCAGCCTCGGGGTCGGCGGCCGCGGCTCGGATGCGCTGATCGACGCGGTGCGCAGCCTGGACGGCGCGGACGTGCGCACGCAGGGCCTGGCACTGCGCCGGCCCTCGCTCGACGACGTGTTCCTGGCCCTGACCGGGCACGCCGCCGAGGAGACAGGACCGCCGGGCGGGCGCCGCCGCGGCCGCCGCCGGGCCGGTAACGAGACGCGCAGCGAAGACACCGCGAGGGCAGCATCATGACAGCCATCACCCTGGGCGCCGGCTCGGCCGGCGCGCCCGCCGAGCCCGGCGCCTTCGTCCGGGGACGCTGGGCGGTGACCGACACGCTCACCATCACCCGGCGCAACCTGCTCGTGTGGATGCGGGTACCGGCGTACATCGCGTTCACGATCATCCAGCCGGTGATGTTCGTGCTGATGTTCCGGTACGTGTTCGGCGGCGCGATCCCAGTGCACGTGCCGGGGGGCTACGTCAGCTTCCTGATGCCCGGGATCATCGGCCAGACCGCGGCGTTCGCGACCTTCGGGACGGCCATCGCGCTGGCGCTGGAGCTGCAGAAGGGCGTGATCGACCGGCTGCGGTCGATGCCGATGGCACGCTCGGCGGTGCTGGCTGGCCGGCTCGTCGCCGACACCGCGCGGATGGCGCTGACGCTCCTGGTCATCCTCGGGGTCGGGTACGCGGTCGGGTTCAGGTTCCAGAACGGGGTCGGCCCCGCCATCGCCATGGTCGTGCTGGCCATCGTGTTCGGGCTGGCGTTCTGCTGCGTCGCCGCGTTCACCGGGCTGGCCATCGGGGACCAGGAGTCGGTGCAGGCGTTCGGGATGATCTGGCTGTTCCCGCTGACGTTCGTCAGCTCGGCGTTCGTGCCGATCGCGACCATGCCGGGCTGGCTGCAGGCGTTCGCGAACAACCAGCCGGTCACCTACGTCATCGACACGATGCGGGCGCTGGCGCTCGGTGGCCCGGTCCAGGCGAGCCTGTGGAAGAGCATCGCCTGGCTGGCGGGGATCTTCGTGGTGTTCGCGCCGCTCGCCGTCCGCGCCTACCGCCGGGCCGCCTGACCGCCTGGCCCGGGGCCGGGCTGCCTGCCAGGGCGCCCGCCCTGCTCAGGTGAGCTGGCGACGCAGCGAGCGGAGGTCGCCCAGGATCCACGCGCTGGTCAGCCGCTGCCCGTCGGAGCTGAAGAACGCCGCGCCCGCGTACTGGAACCGCCGCTGCGTGGCGGGCAGCCCGAGCAGCGGCCCGGTATGCGTGCCGGTGTAGCGGAGCCGCGCCGCGGCCCGGTCGCCCTCGCACACCAGCTCGACGACCTCGTTCCGGAAGTCGGCCGAGCCGCTGCGCACCTGGTCCCGGTACCGGCGCCAGCCGTCCCGGCCCGATGTTTCCTGCCCGAGCGAGCCGCGGAACGTGAACTCGGGGCTGAGCGTGGCGTCGACGGCCGAGTCGTCCCAGGCGTTCCACAGCTCCCGGTAGAACCTGCCGATCAGCGCGCTGATGGGTTCAGTTGGCACTGATCCATGGTGGCGGCCGACAGCGCTCTTGTCTGCCGCCTCTGCCTGCTATGTCAGCTCGTCGAGTTGCTCGGAGAACACGGCCAGCTGGCTCATCAGCTCGCCCCCGAGTGCCGCGCTCACGATGCCGATGTGCTCGACGCAGATCTGGCCGCGTTCGGTGTGGCGCTGGAATTCCTTGCTGGCGCGGACCCGGTCCAGCTTGTCCCGGTCCCCCCGGAGCAGGAAGTAGCCGCCCAGCTCACCGCCGTGCGGCTCAAGCAGGACCGGCTCGAAGCTCTCGATCTCCCCTTCCTGCTGCAGCCGCGAGTAGTACTCGAAGACCTCGTTGAACACCTTCATGGCCTGCTTCTCGCGGCCTCGCACCGGCACCCCGAATCCGATGAACAGCCCGTAATCCGCCATGACTACCCCCCGCCGGGTTCGCCTTCCCGCGTACCCGTATGCGGCAACCCTACCGGCCGCCGTCCGGCAGCGGCAGTGCCCGCGGCGGCACCGGCGTGGAGACCACGATCGAGGTGACGGTCTGGCCGTAGGTGAGGAACTGGTCCAGCAGCTCTTCCAGGTCCGGCACGGTGGCGGCGTGCACCTTGACCAGGAAGCAGTCCTCGCCGGTGATCCGGTAGCACTCGCTGACCTGGCCGATCCGGCCGGCCAGCTCGGCGATCCGGGGCAGCTGGCCGGGCACCGGCCGGATCCGGGCGAAGGCCGTGACCGGCAGGCCGAGCGCCTCCGGGTCGATCTCGACGCGGTAGCCGGTGATCACGCCGGCCCGTTCCAGCCGCTGCACCCGCTCGGTCACGGCGGGCGCCGACATCCCGACCCTCCGGCCAAGGGCGGACATGCTGATGCGAGGGCTGGCCTGGAGCTCGGCGAGCAGCCGCAGGTTGGTCTCATCCAGGAGATCCGACCTGACGGTGAAGGCAGAAGCGGGTGTTTCCCGTGAATTTGCAGGCACTACGATCACTCTGCCTTGAGACGACGATTTACTTCGCTGAATAAGCCTACAAGACTGTGCAACGTGAGCAGGGAAGCCGGCGCGACGGTCACTTCACCGGCGGTGCCGGGGCGGCTCACCCGCGCTGGCCGGGCGGTGACCCGCTTGCCCGCCACGTCTTACTTCCTCACCAGCGCTGTCTTCCACTATCTTGGACCGTCCTTCGCGGTCTTGCTGTTCCAGCACGTCAGCGTGCTGGGCGTGGCCTGGCTGCGGATCGCGAGCGCCGCCGTCATCCTGGGCCTCTGGCGGCGGCCCTGGCGGCTGCTGCGCACCCTCCCGGCCCGCCAGCGGTGGGTGCTGCTGGCGCTCGGCGTTGTCCTCGCCGTCATGAACTCGGTTTTCTACCTGGCCATCGACCGGCTGCCGCTGTCGACCGTGGGGGCCATCGAGTTCCTCGGGACCGTGCTGCTCGCCGCCGCGGGGGCCAGGACCCGGCGGAACGCCCTGGCGCTCGCGCTCACCGTGGCCGGGGTGGCCCTGCTGACCGCGCTGCGGCTGGACGGGCAGCCGCTCGGGTTCGTGTTCGCGTTCGCCAACTGCGCCGGCTTCGTGCTGTACGTGGTGCTCGGGCACCGGATCGCCACCGGCGGCGGCGCCACCGGCGGCGCCACCGGCGGCGTCACCCGCGGCGGTGCTACCCGCGGCGGCGCCGCTGACGGCCGTGGCTCCGCCGGTGCCATGACCGGCATCGACCAGCTCGCCGCCGCCATGATCGTGGCCGCCGTTGTCGCGACCCCGGTCGGGCTGCCGGGAGCCATCCCGGCCTTCGCCCACCCGGTCTGGCTGCTCTGGGGCGTCGGCGTCGGGGTGTGCTCGTCGGTGATCCCGTACCTGACCGATCAGCTGGCGATGGCCAGGCTGCCGCGCGCCACGTTCGCGCTCATGCTCGCCCTGCTGCCCATGTTCGCCACCCTGATCGGCGCGGTCGTCCTCGGCCAGCTGCCGACCGCCCGCGACCTGGCGGGCATCGCCCTGGTCATCGCCGGGGTGGCGGTGCACCGGGCGCGGCCTCCGGCGGGCGCCGCCGGGACCGGGCGCCGGGCGTAAGCTCGGGCAGCGTGTCCCCCGACGAGCAGTGGCTGGCCGCGATGTGGCCGTTCGTCCGCTCCCAGCTGCCGGCCGCGCCCGCCGCGGTCATCGAGATCGGGTGCGGGCCGCTGGGCGGGTTCGTCCCGATGCTGGCCGCCGCCGGCTATCAGGCGACCGGCGTCGACCCCGAAGCGCCCGCCGGGCCGGAGTACCGCCAGGCGGAGTTCGAGCGGTCCGGCCTGCCCGGCCCGGTGGCGGCCGTTGTCGCCTGCACTTCGCTGCATCACGTCGCCGACCTGGGAGAGGTGCTGGACCTGGTGAGCGCCACGCTGCTGCCCGGCGGCCGGGTGGTGGTCGTGGAATGGGCGCGGGAGCGGTTCGACGAGGCCACCGCCCGGTGGTGCTTCTCCCGGCTGGCCCCGCCCGGGGACGAGCACAGCTTCCTGCACGGGCAGCAGGAGCAGTGGCGTGAATCAGGCCAGCAGTGGGACGCCTGGTGCCGGTCCTGGGCGGAGACGGAGGGCCTGCATCCCGGGGAGGACATCCTGCGCGAGCTCGCGGCCCGGTTCGGCCCGGGAACCCTCAGCTACGGGCCGTACTTCTTCCCCGAGCTGGACGGCACCAGCGAGGCCGATGAGCAGGCGGCGATCGACCGCGGCAAGATCCAGGCCAACCGGATCCAGTACGCCGGACGCCGTCCCGGCTAGACAGCCGCGGCGGGGTCACAGGAACTCCCGGCCGCCGGCCGCCGGGACGATCCGCACCCGGGCCGCGGACTGGCCGAGCTCCGGGTGCCTGGCCGTGACCGTCACCAGGCCGGCCTGGCCCGGCACCGAGCGGAGGAAGGCCCCGCCGACCCCGCCGTACTCGCCGAACGGGAACGGGCTGTCGCCGATCAGAGTCGCGGGCCCGGTCAGCGCGAGGCTGACGGCACCGGTGACCGACGGCCGCTGGTTCCCGTAGGCATCGAGGGCGCGGAACGTCAGCCGGGTGGCGTCGGTCCCGTCAGCCTGGATGGACGCGTCCTCGGCGGTCAGGGTCAGCCGGTCGCGCGTGGTGTCGGCCGCCATGGACAGCGATGCCGCCAGCTGGGGACCGAGGTAACCGTCGATGCGCAGCTCGGGCAGGCCGGACCCGTCCGCCGTGAGATCGGCGAAGACCGGGGGATAGGCGAGGCCCGGGAACCTGGCGCGGTCCGGGATGCCGGTCGCGACGTGCCTGCCGCCCACGTAGATCTCGACCCGGTCACAGTTGGTGGCGATCATGGCGTCCGGGCCCGGGCCGTGCGGGGGCGAGCCTGGCCCGAAGTCCCACCAGAACGCGGGCAGGATGACCGGCCGCACCGCGGGGTCCAGCTGGGACCGGTAGAACGCGGCGCCCGGCTTGGGCACCCGGAACGTGTCGAGCACGCCCGGGGTCTTCAGGCCCCGCCAGCTGCGGCGGCCGCCGTTAAGGGACGCGTAGTCGATCCCGGCCCAGCCCAGCAGGCCCGCGTAGCGGGGGCGCGATCGCGCGCTGTCGTGCACCTGGGCGTGCAGCAGCGCCTGCCTGCCCAGCACCGTCCCCGGGTCGGTCCAGCGGTAGGCAGGGGGACCTGTCAGCGCCCCCACCGCCTCGCTGACCAGGTAGGGCACGCCTGGTAGCGGGGACTTGAGCGCCGCGCCGCCGCGCCGGGATCGGTAATCGTCGTACCCGAACACGTCCTCGTCCCAGCCGCGGGCCGAATGCCTGCTCATGGCCCCGGTGGTCTGCCTGGTGCCGTCCAGTTCGCTGGCGATCCGGCGGGTCCTCGCGTACAGGCGCGGGGAGTCGGCGGTCTCGTTGAGCCGGGCGGCCCAGACGACCACGGACGGGCGGTTGCGGTCCCGCGCCACCATGTCCCGCATGTTCTGGGCGGCGATGTCCTGCCATGCGTCGTCCCCCAGGTAGTTCCACCCGGGCGGTTCCTCCCACACCATCAGTCCCAGCTCGTCGCAGGCGTCGAGGAAGTGCGGCGACTGCGGGTAGTGGGAGCAGCGCACCATGTTGCAGTTGAGGTCGTGCTTGAGGATCTCGGCGTCCCTGCGGTGCAGCCGCGCCGGGGCGGCCATCCCGGTGTACGGGAACAGCTCGTGCCGGTTCAGGCCGAAGATCTGCAGCCGCTGCCCGTTGAGGTAGAAGCCGTCGGCCCGGAACCGCGCCTCGCGGAAGCCGGTGGTGACATCGAGCCGGTGCGGCGGTCCGGACGCTGGCCGCACGGTGGTCCGGACCGTGTAGAGCGCGGGGGTGTCCGGCGCCCACAGGGCGACCTGCCCGAGACCGGCCAGCACTAGCGGAACGGTCGCCGTCCCCGGTGCCGTGATCGCAACGGAGGCCGAGGTGC
>DASQSC010000227.1:0-3038 GCA_035642555.1 Streptosporangiaceae bacterium
CGACCTGGCGGGTCCGCCCCGGCTGGACTCGGACTTCCTGATCATCTCGACCGTCCACTCGGCCAAGGGGCTGGAATGGCCGGTCGTCCACCTGCCGCAGCTGGTGGACGGCGCCGTTCCCAGCGACATGGCGCTGGCGGCGCCGGACGGGCTGGCCGAAGAGCGGCGGCTGTTCTACGTGGCCGTCACCAGGGCCCGTGATCAGCTCTTCCTGTATGCGCCGCTGCGGCTGCACCACCACCGGCTGGCGCGCGACGACCGGCACGGCTACGGGCAGCTGAGCCGGTTCCTTGATGCGGCGGCGCTGGCCGCCTGCGAATCCACCGAGGCTGCCCCGCCCGAGCCCGTGCTGCCGCGCATCGGACCGCTCGCCGCCACGGTGGACGCGGCGCTCGACTCCCTCTGGACCAGCTGAGGCCAGCCACGGCCCGCGACCCGGCGATAACCAGTCGCGCTGGGTCGCGGCGCCGTGTGACACTGCCGCCATGAGCCGGTCGGCCTGGCGGATGATGCGCCCCCTCGCGGGGCCATCCGGCCTGCGCTGACCTGTCAGGCAGCCAGCAGCAACGAGCCCCTGCGAACGCGGGGGCTCGCCGCTTCCTGGCTTCGGTCCCACCGCGCCCGCAGGGCGGAAGGACGGGACCCATGCCTGCCACCGGCAACTTCTATCTCACGACGGCGATCCCCTACGTCAACGCCGAACCCCACCTCGGGCATGCGCTTGAGCTCGTGCACGCCGACGTGCTGGCCCGGCACCGGCGGCGGCGCGGCCAGCCGGTGCGGTTTCTCACCGGCACCGACGACAACGCGGTCAAGAACGTCAGCGCGGCCCGCGCGGCTGGCATCCCGGTCCGCGAGTTCGTGGACCGGAACGCGGCCAGCTTCGCACGGCTGCGCGACCCGCTGGCGCTGTCGTTCGACGACTTCATCCGCACCAGCGCCGATCCCCGGCACCGCGCCGGGGTGGAACGGCTGTGGCGGCAGTGCGCGGACCGGGGAGACCTGTACCAGCGGGACTACCAGGGCCGGTACTGCGCTGGCTGCGAGCAGTTCTATCAGCCGGCCGAGCTCGACCGGGGACTGTGTCCCGAGCACCGGGTCCCGCCCGAGCCGGTGACCGAGCGGAACTGGTTCTTCCGGCTGTCCCGTTATACCGGCGAGCTCCGTCGCGTGCTCGAATCAGGCCGGGTCCGGGTGGTGCCGGCCGCCCGCCGCAACGAGGTGCTCGCGTTCGTCCGGGCCGGCCTCGCGGACATCAGCATCTCCCGCCCGGCGCAGCGGGCCGGCGGCTGGGGCATCCCCGTCCCCGGCGACCCGGGCCAGACCATCTACGTGTGGTGGGACGCGCTGGCGAACTACATCACCGCGCTCGGCTACGGGTCAGCCGACGAGCAGCCGTACCGGGACTGGTGGCAGACGGCGGCGGAACGGGTGCACGTCATCGGCAAGGGCATCATCCGCTTCCACGCGGTCAGCTGGCTGGCGCTGCTGCTGTCGGCCGGCCAGCCGCTGCCGGACGTCATCTACGTGCACGAGTACCTGACGGCGGGCGGTTCCAAGCTGTCCAAGAGCACCGGTGGCGCCGCCTCCCCCTATCAGCTCGCCGCCGAGTTCGGCACCGACGCGGTCCGCTGGTGGCTGCTGCGCGAGGTGGCGAGCACCGGGGATACCGACTTCACGGCCGGCCGGCTGGTGCAGCGGGCCAACCAGGACCTCGCCAACGGCCTGGGGAACCTGCAGCATCGCACCCTCAGCCTGGTCCACCGGTACCGCGACGGCAGGCTCCCGGCCTTGGTCCCGGCCGGAACCGAGCTGGCCGGAGCCGAGCTGGCCGGAACCGGGCTGGCCGGAACCGGGCTGGCCGGAGCCGGGCTGGCCCTGGCCTGCGACGTGCTCCCCCGGCTGATCGACGAGTCGCTGGCGGGGTTTGACTTCCGGGCGGCGGCCAGCGCCGTCTCGTCGGTCGTGGCGACGGGGAACCGGCTGGCCGAGACCGAGCGCCCGTGGGAACTGGCCCGCCGCGAGGCCGACGGCGACGGGGCGGCGGCGGACCGGCTGGACCGGGTGCTCGCTGGGCTCGTGCACGCCTGCCGGGTGCTGGCCGCCGAGCTTGAGCCGTTCCTCCCGGCCGGTGCCGCGGCCCTCGGCCGCCAGCTGCAGCCGGGGCCGCGCCGCGCCGCGCCGCCGGAGCCGGTCTTCACCCGCCTCCGCGGATCCTGATTCCGAACGGCCGCCGTCCCCGGAAAGGCCCGTCCAGCACCGGACGGCCGGGCGTGGCGCACCTGATTTCCTTGATCGTGTGTGATTGGTCGGCCCGCGACCCACCTGATCCACCACGATCATGGGTTTCAGGCCGCGGGGGCCCGGCCGGGCTGCCGCTGGCCGGGCTCCTTCCGGGTGCCGGCCTCGTAGGCGGCGGTCCAGGCCGCCAGCCCCAGCGCGACGGCCGCCAGCACCGCGAACGCGGTGGCCCGGCCGGCCGCCGAGTCGAGCACATCGGCCAGGTACGGGAACCCGAAGCCCAGGTAGGTCAGCACGTAGTAGCAGGCGATCACGGCGCCTTGGCCGCCCGGCTCAGCCAGCCGCTCCGACTCGCGCAAGCCGGTGACCAGGCACAGGCCGTACCCCAGGCCGAACAGCACGGCGCAGGCCACGGCGCCGGCCACGGCCAGCGCGGTCGCCCCGGCCGCCAGTACCGCCAGCATCAGCGCCGACCCGGCAGCGGCGCAGGTCAGGCCGGCCACGTTCCCGGCCAGCCTGCTGCGGGCCGCCAGCCGCCGGGCGAGCGGCTGCACGGCGACGCCGGCGCCGAGCGCGAGCGCCCCGACCGCGCCGGCGAACCCGATCGAGAGCCCGGCGGGCACGGTGACCTCGGCCGGGAGCACCACGAAGGCCAGCGCGGCGCAGCCGAACACCCACGGGGCGGCGGGCGCGACCGCGAGCCAGAACCGGGACGAGCGGACCGCGGACGGCGGCCAGCCGCGGCGGCCCGCCGAGCGCACCCCCCGGGTCCCGGGCACACCCCGAGTCCCGGGCAC
>DASQSC010000228.1:0-3277 GCA_035642555.1 Streptosporangiaceae bacterium
TCGTGACCTACTCCAAGCACCTGCACATCGCGCTGGCCCCGCTCAACGTGCTGTTCTCGCGCCGCCCGGACGGGATGGGCCCGCTGGAGCCGATGCGCTCGGGCGGCAAGGTGCTCGACTTCGAGGAGGCCGACCCGGACATCGACGTGTTCGGCCTCGGCGCCATCGAGGACTTCTCCTGGAAGGGCCTGCTGGACATGGGCACCTGCACCGAGTGCGGCCGGTGCCAGTCGGCCTGCCCGGCCTGGGTCACCGGCAAGCCGCTGTCGCCGAAGATGGTCATCCTGAACCTGCGCGATCACGCGCTGGCCAAGGCGCCATGGGTGCTGGCGAAAGATGATCCGGAACGGGGAAAGCTGCCCGGGCAGGTCCGTGCCGAGGCTGAGCGCCCGCTGGTGGGAAGCAAGGACGCCGGCGGGGTGATCGACCCCGACGAGCTGTGGGCCTGCACCAACTGCGGGGCGTGCGTGCAGGAGTGCCCGGTCGACATCGAGCACATCGACCACATCGACGGGATGCGCAGGCACCAGGTGCTGATCGAGTCGGCGTTCCCGGTCGAGGCGGCCGGGATGCTCAAGAACCTGGAGAGCAAGGGCGACCCGTGGGGCATGGGCGCAGCCCGCCGCACCGAGTGGATCGACGGCCTCGGCTTCGAGGTGCCGGTCGCCGAGCCCGGCAGCCCGCTGGCCGGGGACATCGAGTACCTGTTCTGGGTGGGCTGCGCGGGCGCGCTGGAAGACCGCGCCCGCAAGACCACGGTGGCGATCGCGACCCTGCTGCACCGGGCCGGGGTGAAGTTCGCGGTGCTGGGCCCGGCCGAGACCTGCACCGGCGACCCGGCCCGGCGGATCGGCAACGAGTTCGTGTACCAGATGCTCGCGCAGCAGAACGTGGCGACCCTGAACGAGGCCAGGCCCCGCACGGTGGTGGCGTCCTGCCCGCACTGCTTCAACACGATCGCCCGCGAGTACCCCCAGCTGGGCGGCAACTACCAGGTGATCCACCACACCCAGCTGCTGGCGCAGCTGGTCGCCGACGGCAAGCTGACCCCCGACACCCCGATCGACGAGAAGATCACCTACCACGACCCGTGCTTCCTGGGCCGGCACAACAAGCTCTACAGCCCCCCGCGCCAGATCATGGACCAGGTGCCAGGGGTGCGGCCGGCTGAGATGCACCGGTGCAAGGAACGCGGGTTCTGCTGCGGCGCCGGCGGTGCCCGGATGTGGATGGAAGAACGCACCGGCAAGCGCATCAACGCCGAGCGGATCGACGAGGCGCTCGGCACCAGCCCCGACACCGTTTCCACCGCCTGCCCCTACTGCCTGGTCATGCTCGGTGACGCGGTGAGCGAGAAAAAGGCGTCCGGCCAGGCACCCGACTCGCTCGAGGTGGTGGACGTCGCCACGCTGCTCGCCCGTTCGATAACCGCCGCCCCGGCCGGCAACGGCGCAGCACCGGCGGGCGGCGGCCCGCCTGCGCCGGACAGCGCCGCGCCCCCGGCGGAAGGCCTTCCCCCGGCGAGCGACTGACAGGCCGGCGTGGACAGCAGGCGCGCCGAGGCGTTCAGCGATGGCGTCTTCGCCATCGCGATCACGCTGCTGGTGCTCAATCTGCGGCTGCCCGCGGCGACCCGCGGCTGCTCGACCGTGAGGTGCGAGCTACTGGCGGCGTGGCCGAGCTACTTCGCGTACGTGGTCAGCTTCCTCACGATCGGGATCATGTGGATGAACCACCACACGATCCTCGGCCACGTGACCCGCGTCAACCGGCCGCTGCTGGTGCTGAATTTGCTGCTGCTCATGGGCGTGGTGGCGATCCCGTTCCCGACCGAGGTGGTCGCTGCCCACCTGGTGCACTCCGGCGGCGCGGCGGCGGCCTTCGCTTACGGCCTGGTCATGATCGCGATCTCGGCCGGGTTCGCCGGGGTCTGGGTGTACGTGGTGACCCGCGGCGACCGGCTGGGCGCGCCGCTGCCGCCGGATGCGCTGCGCCGGTCGATCCCGGGGTTCACCCTGGGCGGGGCGGTCTACGCGGCCGGGGCGGTGATCGCGCTGACCGGTTTCCCGGTGATAGCACTGATCATCTACGGGCTGCTCGCCGTCTACTACCTGTTCGAGCACCTGCCGAGCCCGGAGCCGCGGCCGGGCGCCGGTTCGCGCTGAGGCCGTCCGGGCGGCTGGGGGAGCCTGCGGCTCAGATGTGCTCCATGATGATGACGCCGGTGGTGTCCGGCTCCAGCGCCTCGAACACATGCGGGGCGTCACCCGGGTAGGTGGCGTAGTCGCCGGCGCGAAGCTCCACCGGCTCGGTGGCCGGGCCGACCCTGGCCCGGCCGGTGCTGAGCACGATGTGCTCGGTGGTGCCGGGGTTGTGCGGTTCTGACACCCGGGCCTCACCGGGCTGCACCAGCAGCCGGAAGATGTCCCGGCGGGCGCCGGGCGGGCACGAGGCCAGCAGCGTGGCCGCGTAGCTCGCCCGTTCCGATTGCAGGACCAGCCCGTCTCCGGCCCGGATCACCTGCACGTTCGGGCGCGGCGGCTCGATCAGGCGGCTGATCGGCACCTCGAGCGCCACCGCGAGCGCCCACAGCGTCTCCACGCTGGGATTGCCCGCCCCCGATTCCAGCTGGGAGAGGGTTGACTTGGCGATCCCCGCCCGCCGGGCAAGCTCGGTCAGCGAGATGCCGGACCGGTCGCGTTCGCGGCGGAGGGACGCGGCGATCCTCGGGACCACGCCGGGCGCGGCCGGCGTCTGCAGGGTTCCCGGCGGCTGATCCGGCAGCCCTGCGGGGGGCGGTCCGGCGGTCATGTGTTCGCTCCAATGGCCTATCGTTCGGTTTGACGAACAAATCTTTGTTGTTCATTATAGTGAACATGCGTGCGGTTGCACGAACACTGGCTCGCGGGACGATGCGTGACATCGGGCTTGTCTGCCTGGCCGATGGCGTGGTCGGCGCCTCGTTCGGAGCGATCAGCGTGTCCGGCGGGCTGCCGGGATGGGTGCCGGTCGTCATGTCGGTGCTGGTCTTCGCGGGAGGTGCCCAGTTCGCCGCGGTCGGGGTCGTGCTCGCGGGCGGCAGCGCGGCCGCCGGGGTGGCCGCCGGGCTGGTGCTCAACACCCGCTTCCTGCCCTACGGGCTTGCCGTCGCTGATGTGCTCGGCGACCGGTGGCGGACCCGGCTACCCGGCGCGCACCTGATCGTGGACGAGTCGGTGGCGTTCGCGCTGCGGCACCGGGACCCGGAGCGGAGCCGGGCCGCGTTCTGGGCCTGCGG
>DASQSC010000229.1:0-2559 GCA_035642555.1 Streptosporangiaceae bacterium
TCGGTGGTCACCATCGGGGTGTTCGATGGCGTGCACCGGGGGCACCAGCGCATCATCGCCCGGACCGTCGCAGACGCGGCCGAGCTGGGGCTTCCGGCGGTGGTGATCACGTTCGACCCGCATCCGCTGGAGGTGCTGCGCCCGGGCTCGCACCCGCTGCTGCTCTGCCCGCCCCGGCGCCGGGTCCAGCTGCTGGCCGGGCTCGGCGTCCAGGCCGTCTGCGTGCTCCCGTTCACCACCGGGCTCTCGCAGCTCAAGCCGGAGGAATTCGTGCAGGCGGTGCTGGTCGACCGGCTGCACGTCCGGCGTGTGGTGGTCGGCACGGATTTCCGGTTCGGGCACCGGGCCGCCGGTGACGTTGCGCTGCTCGCCGAGCTGGGCGAGAAGCACGACTTCCTGGTGGACGGGATGGCCCTGCTGGCCGACGCCGGGGACCGGGTCTCATCCAGCCGGATCAGGCAGCTGCTGGCGGACGGGGACGTGGCCGGAGCGGCCAGGGATCTTGGCCGCCCGCACCGGGTGGAGGGCACGGTGGTCGCCGGCCACCGGCGCGGCCGCGCCCTCGGCTTCCCCACGGCCAACCTGGCGACCCGGCCTTATACGGCGATTCCCGGCGACGCCGTGTACGCGGGGTGGCTGATCCGGCTGGACGACGCGGGCGAGGAGCAGCAGGCCTGGCCGGCCGCGCTGTCGGTCGGCACCAACCCGACCTTCGACGGCGCCGTGCAGACCGTCGAAGCGTACGCGCTGGACCGCGATGACCTGGAGCTCTACGGGTCCGACGTGGCGGTGGACTTCACCGCCCGGATCCGCGGGCAGACCCGGTTCGAGTCGGGGGAGGCGCTGGCCCGGCAGATGCGCGAGGACGTCGCCCGCGCTCGCTCGCTGGTCGGCCAGGGCCAGCGCTGACACCGCCGGTGCGCTGGCCGCGGCGGGACCAGGCACGTGGTACCGTGAGTTACGGTCGGCGTCGCCGGCCCGGTCGGCTGCACCCTCAAGCGGCCGGCTGCCGGGTTCCGGGTGGCTCGTCCTCCCGGGCCGGCGCAGAGGCCGGAGTGCCTCGCATCCGTGACGCCCCGGGCAGGCTCCTGTCTGCCCGGCACCCGGCCGCAAGCCGCGAAGATTGGAAACCGTACGTGCCGCTGGACACAGCCGTAAAGAAGGACATCATGGCCGAGCACGCGGCCGCTGAGGGTGACACCGGTTCGCCGGAGGTCCAGGTTGCGCTGCTGACACGGCGGATCAACGACCTGACCGAGCACCTCAAGGTGCATAAGCACGACCACCACAGCCGCCGCGGGCTGCTGCTCCTCGTGGGCCGCCGCCGCCGGCTGCTGAAGTACCTCGCCCGCAAGGACATCGAGCGGTACCGCGCCCTCATCGGGAAGCTCGGCCTGCGCAGGTAAGGTCAGTACTAACAGCCACAACAGGAGAACGAGGAACGATTTCCCGCGGCCCCGGCTCGGGAGCGCAATGGGCCCCAGGGCCGGTCCTCGGTAGTGGTTCTCGGGGCGGGAGCGGTGCCGCTGTGCGGCCCCGTCCGGGCCGAGGGCTTCGATCGAAGACCGGCCGGAGCGAGCCAGGCCACCTGGCCGGAGCGCAACCCAGCTGACCGGGCGCGGGACCTCAGCCAAGGAGGTCTCACCCGTGGAGGGTGTGCATACCGCCGAAGCCGTTATCGACAACGGCCAGTTCGGCACCCGTACGATCAAGTTCGAAACCGGCCGCCTGGCGCGCCAGGCCGCCGGCTCATCCGTGGTCACGCTGGACGACGAGACGGTCGTCCTGGCCGCGACCACGGCTTCCAGGCAGCCTCGGGAGGGGCTCGATTTCTTCCCGCTCACCGTCGATGTCGAGGAGCGGATGTACGCGGCGGGCCGGATTCCCGGCTCGTTCTTCCGGCGCGAGGGGCGCCCGTCCGAGGACGCCATCCTCACCTGCCGGCTCATCGACCGGCCGCTGCGGCCCTCATTCGTGAAGGGCCTGCGGAACGAGATCCAGGTGGTGGCGACGATCCTGTCGCTGCACCCGGAGCACCTCTACGACGTCGTGGCGATCAACGCCGCGTCGCTGTCCACCCAGCTCGCTGGGCTGCCGTTCTCCGGCCCGATCGGCGGCACCCGGGTCGCGCTCATCAAGGGTCAGTGGGTGGCGTTCCCCACCCACTCCGAGCTTGCGGACGCCACCTTCGACATGGTGGTGGCCGGCCGGGTGCTCCCTGACGGCGACGTCGCGATCATGATGGTGGAAGCGGAGTCAACCCCGCGCACCCTGGTGCTGCTGGCCGAGCCGGACAGCGGCGCGGTCAGCCCCACCGAGGAGCGGATCGCCGAGGGCCTGGAGGCGGCCAAGCCGTTCATCAAGGTGCTCTGCGAGGCCCAGCAGGGGGTAGCCGCCGCGGCTGCCCGCGAGACCGACGAGTTCCCGGTCTTCGAGGACTACCAGCAGGACGTGTACGACGCGGTCGCGGCGACCGTCTCCACCGAGCTGGCGCGGGTGCTGACCATCGCCGGCAAGCACGAGCGGGAGACCGAGACCGACCGGATGAAGGCGCTCGCC
>DASQSC010000230.1:0-5635 GCA_035642555.1 Streptosporangiaceae bacterium
GCCCAGTACGCCTGGACGTTCGGCGGAGTCCCGCCCGCGGTCAGGGTGAGGCCGCCAGCGGTGCTGGAGGTGTTCACCGAGGACTGCTTCGCCGGCCAGGTCCGCAGCGAGAACGACCTGGTCACCGAGGTCTGCGAGTTCCCGTTCCTGAATCCGCAGACGGGCCCGTTCTACATCGAGGGCGCCGAGCCTGGCGACACGCTCGCGGTCCACTTCATCTCGATCGATCCGGCCAGGGACTGGGGCGCGTCCACCACCGTGCCGCTGTTCGGCGCGCTCACCGCTACCCACGCCACCGCGCTGCTGAACCAGCCGCTGCCGGAGGTGGTGTGGCTGTACCAGTTCGACCGGGCGGCCGGCACCTGCCGGTTCACGGCGCGGCGCGGCGATTTCACGGTGGACCTGCCGATGGACCCGATGCACGGCACGGTCGGGGTCGCGCCAGCCAATCTGGAGGTGCGCAGCGCGCTGGTACCGGACGCGTTCGGCGGCAACATGGACACGCCGGAGATGCGGGCCGGGGTCACCTGCTACCTCGGGGTCAACGTGGCGGGCGGGCTGCTGTCGCTCGGCGACGGGCACGCCCGCCAGGGCGAGGGCGAGACCTGCGGGGTGGCGGTCGAGTGCGCCATGAACACGGTGCTGGCAGTGGACCTGATCAAGGGCAGGCCGTGCCCGTGGCCGCGGCTGGAATCGGCGACCCACCTCATGACCGCGGGCTCGGCGCGGCCGCTGGAGGACGCGTTCCGGATCGCCCAGCTCGACCTGGTGCAGTGGCTGGAGGCTGATTTCGGGCTGGACCCGCTGGACGGCTACCAGCTCGTCACGCAGGCGGTGGAGGCGCCGCTGGCCAACGTCTGCGACCCGAACTACACCAGCGTGGCCAAGCTGGCCAAGGCCTACCTGCCGCCGGGGGACCCGATGGACGGCGCCCACGCCAGGCTGGCTGAGCTGGCCGCGGAGTACCGGGGCTGACCGGGCCGCGGAGCCGACCGGGCCGGCGGCCGCGCGGCGGCGGGCTAGCCGGAGCGCTCGCTGTCCAGGTCCTGCAGCTGCCGCTGGTCGTAACGCTCCCCTGCCACCGCGCCGGCCGGCACGGCCGCCTCGATCGCCGCCAGCTCGTCCGGCGACAGCGTCAGGTCGAGCGCGGCGACCGCCTCGGCCAGCCTGTCCCGCCGTTTCGTGCCTATCAGCGGAACGATGTCGGTGCCCCGGGAGCACACCCACGCGAAGGCAAGCTGGGCGGCTGTGACTCCCTTCTGCCTCGCTACCTCGTCCAGCGCGTTCACCAGCGCGAGGTTCCTGGTCAGGTTCTCGCCGCGGAACCGGGGGAACCGGCTGCGCTGGTCCCCTGGGCCGCCAGGGCGGGCGGTGGCCGGGTTGAGCAGCCCCCGCGACAGCACGCCGTAGGCGGTCACCCCGATGCCCAGCTCCCGGACCGCCGGCAGGATCTGCGCCTCGATGCCGCGGCTCATCAGCGAGTACTCGATCTGCAGCGCCGTCACGGGCCGGACCGCGCTCGCCCGCCGGATGGTCTCAGCGCCCATCTCGGACAGGCCGATATAGCGGACATACCCGGCGTCTGCCAGTTCGCCGATCGCGCCGGCCGTGTCCTCGATCGGCACCCTGGGGTCCAGCCGGGCCGGCTGGTACAGGTCCACGTAGTCGGTGCCGAGCCGGCGCAGCGAGTAGGCCAGGGATGTCTTCACCGCTGCCGGGCTGGCGTCGTACCCGACGAAGTTGCCCGCCGGGTCCCGCTGCCCGCCGAACTTGACCTGGATGAACACGCTGTCCCTCGGGACCGGCTGGAGCGCCCGGGCCAGCAGCATCTCGTTGTGGCCCATGCCGTAGAAGTCGCCGGTGTCGAGCAGGGTGATGCCAGCGTCGATCGCCGCCCGGATGGTGGCGATGCTCTCGTCGTCATCTGCCTGGCCGTACAGCCAGGACATGCCCATCAGGCCCAGCCCGGCCCGGGAGACGGCGGGCCCGCCGCGTCCCAGCGTGGTTGCCTGCATGGTGGTCCTCTCCGCTAGCTCCGCCAGATGGCGGTGACCGGTCGCGCCGTGGCGGCCTTACCGTCCGGGCGGAGCCGGTAGGCGTCCTCGATGGTCCGCAGCACACCGTAGTGGGTGACCGGCTGCCGGTAGCGGCCCGGCCTCACCTGCTGCCCGAGGAAGATCGTGGGAATGTGATTGCCCTGGCTGCCGCCATCCTCGTCCCAGGTGAGGATCAGCAGGCTGCGGTGGGTCATGGCCCAGCGCGCATACCCGGCCAGGTGCCGCCGCAGCCACTGGTCGCCGGTGACCACGGGGCAGTTGTGCATGTCGTCGCACAGGTCCGGGATGACGAACGACACCGACGGCAGGCTGGCGTAACCGCCGGCACCGAAGTCCCGGAACGGCTTGCTGACGGCGGCCGGGACGTTGCTGAAGTCAGCCCAGGGCACGTGCTTGCGCGCATACAAGCCGGCCGCGCAGACCGGCGAGCCGGCCCGGGGCAGGCCCTCCGAGTAGCCGGCGAAGGTGCGATGCGCCGCGAGCAGGCCGGTGGCGAGGTTGGGGCCGGCGAAGCTGACCGGGCAGGCGTCGCTGGTCACCCCGTGCGTGCTGCCCGAGAAGAGGGCCAGGTAGTTGGGCTCGCTCGGGTGGGTCACGGCGTACGAGCGGGTAAGCAGCGCTCCCCGCCGTGCCAGCGTGTTGATGAACGGCGCGGCCGGGCTCCCGATCACGTCGCCGTAGCCGTGGTTCTCCATCACCACGACCGCGGTGCGGGCCGGAACCGGGATTCTGCCGGGCTGACTGCCGGGCGGCGAGCCGGAGGCGGGTGCAGGGCCGGTGTTGCTCGCCGGGGCGGTCTGGCTAGCGGGATCGGGCTGGCTGGCCGGGCTGGCGGTGCGGCTTCCCTGGCTGGTGCGGCTTTCCTGCCCAGGGTGGCCGGCGGGGGCTGCTCCGCAGCCGGCCATGAGCGCTACGGCGGCAGCGCCCCCGGCCGCCATGCGCAGCAGCCGCAGCGTCAGGCTGCGCACTCCCGGCAGACCAGCTGCCCGTTCCGCTCCTCCGCAAGCTGGCTGCGATGGTGTACCAGAAAGCAGCGGGAACAGGTGAACTCGTCCGCCCGCCGCGGTATCACCCGGAACGACAGCTCCTCGTTCGAAAGGTCAGCCCCCGGCAATTCCAGCGACTCGGCGACGTCATCGGGATCGATGTCAATCGCAGTCGAGGACTTGTCCATCCGGCGCGCCTGCAGCTCCTGCAGGCTGTCCTCGGTGAGTTCCTCGTCGCTCTTCCGTGGGCTGTCATAGTCGGTTGCCATCTGGGTCCTGCACCCCCTCCATCGTTATGCGAGCCGCTGCGCCCCGGTGTAACGCTCAGCGGGCCCTGGTTGTGCCCGATTCCGGCGGGGAATTCTGTCACGTCCGGCCGCCCGGCACACGTAATGCCTCGCGCCCGGCTCCGCGTGTCCCCCGCCGGGGCCGGTCACAGCAGCCAGATACCTGCCCACAGCAGCACGAAGTTCCCCCGATGGCGGCAGTTAACCTGCGACTAGTGCATATGGTACGAACCGGGTTAGGTGTGCTGACCGGGTTAGGCGGCCCGGCCGGCAGGCCCCCGGGGAGTCTGAATGCCATACGTCGTGCCCCTCAAGCCGGGCGACCCTCGCCGCGTCGGCAGGTACCGGCTCACCGGCCGCGTCGAAGACGTGCTCGACACTTACGACATTCCGGACATCTTTCTGGCCCGGGCCGCGGACGGCGCCCCCGTGACCCTCACCGTGCTGGCCGCCGAGCGGGCGGCGAACACTGCGGCCAGGGACAGGTTCACGGCGGAGGCGAGGGCCGCCCGGCAGGTCGCGCCCTTCTGCGCGGCGCGGGTCCTTGACGCCGGGATCGACAGCCCCGGTCCCTACCTGGTCACCGAGTACGTGCCGGGCCCCTCGCTCGGGGAGGTGGCGGAGGGCGACGGCAGGCTGCCGGCCGATGTGCTGGTGCCGCTGGCGATCGGCGCCGCGACCGGCCTGGCCTCGATCCACGACGCCGGCCTGGTCCACGGCTCGTTCGGTCCCGATCATGTCGTGCTGGGCCCGGACGGCCCCCGGGTGATCCTGTTCAGCATCACCCCGCCGTACGGGACCGCCACGCCAGCGGCCGACATGCTGGCCTGGGCCCAGACCGTGTTGTTCGCGGCCCTGGGCCGGCGCGCGACCGGTCGGCGGGACCTGGCCGTGCTGGCGGAGCCGCTGCAGGCCATGGTGGCCGCCTGCGTGGCCCCGGACCCGGCCGCCCGGCCCGCGGCCCGGGCGGTACTGGCCGAACTGCTGGGGCGGGAAGACCCGGCCGGGGGCCTGTTCGCCGAGGGAACCAGGCAGGCACGCAGAGCCGCCTACACGCGGCCGGCCATGCCGCCGGTGCCCGCCCGGCCGCAGCGGCGCAGGCCCGGCCGGGTGATCGCCTGGACCGGGGCGTGCGCGGCCTGCCTGGCGGCCATCGCGGCGGCGGTCTGGTTCATCACCGGTCAGCGCGGCGACGGCAGCCCCGGCGGTACCGGCGGCACGGGCGGGCAGGCGCGGGCCAGCGCCGCTGCCACGGGGGCCCGGCCCTCGCCCGCCGCCAGCATCCCGGCGGCCATCGCGGGCACCTGGTCCGGGCAGGTGCACCAGGCCAATCCCGAACTCTCGGTGCCGGTGCGGATCACGCTCACCGCCGGGGCGGCCGCCGGCAAGATCAGCTATCCCACGCTGGGCTGCTCCGGGCGGCTGCATCCGGTGCCGGCGGCCGGAACCGGGACCGGGACCAGGGCTGGGACCGGGACCGGGCTGACGCTGCACCAGGCCATCGACGCCGGCCGCCGGGACTGCGGCGACGGCACGGTCACGCTCACCGGGCGGCCGGGCCGCCGGCTCCGGTTCAGCTACGTCCCCGCCGGCGGCGGCACCGGCCCGCCCGGGACCCTGACCCGCCGTTCCTGACCGGGACGCCGGGCGCTTCCTGGTCTCAGGACGCGTCCCGCTCCGGGTCCAGGCTTGCCAGCAGCTCGTGCAGCTGGCCGAACAGGGCCGGCTCGGCGACGATCACCAGTGACGGGCTGGGCGGCTTGCCCCCGAGCCCGCCCAGCCGGGCGCCGGCCTCGGTCGCGACGAGGCCGCCTGCGGCGTAGTCCCAGTAGTTGACGCCGCGCTCGTAGAAGGCGTCCACCCGGCCGGCGGCCAGGGAGCACAGGTCCACCGCGCAGGAACCGCCGCGCCGGATGTCCCGGACCCGGGGCAGCACCGCCGCGACCACCTCGCCCTGCACCCGCCGCCGCCCGGCCGCGTACCCGAACCCGGTGGCGACCAGCGCCTCCGGCAGCGGCACGCCGGTGTTGCAGCGCAGCCGGACCGGCGCGTCGCTCCCGGCCCGGAGCCAGGCGCCGCCGCCCCGGACGGCGGTGAACAGCTCCCCGTGCCGCGGCACGGTGACCGCTCCGGCCACGATCTCGCCGTCCGCCTCGGCCGCGATACTCACCGCCCAGTCCGGCAGCCCGTAGAGGTAGTTCACGGTGCCATCGAGCGGGTCGACGATCCAGCGGACCCGGCCCTGGCCGGACTCGCCGCCTTCCTCTCCCAGGACGGCGTCGCCCGGCCTGGCCGTGAGCAGGCG
>DASQSC010000231.1:0-3721 GCA_035642555.1 Streptosporangiaceae bacterium
GTCGCACGACCTCGCCGACACCGGCCAGCCGGGCGACCGGTGGGACGGCGCCGATCCGCCGCCGCTGGAGCGGATCCTGTTCCACCTGCTCCAGGAGTACGCCCGGCACGCCGGGCACCTCGACATCGTCACCGAGCTCGCAACCGGCGGCACCGGCGAATAGCCAGCGGCTCCCGGGCGCTGAGTTGCGATCTCCGGCCGCCTCCTGATCGGATACGAGCAATGGCCAGTCAGGGCACCGGCCCGGACGATCGCGCGACCGCCTGGAGCCGTCAGCTCGCGCAGGCGCACGACGCGCTCCGGGAGCAGCTGCGGAGCCTGCGCCAGGACCCCGGGCTCCCGGCGGCCGGTGACGGGCTGACGGCCCACTGCCTCGCGTTCTGCTCAGCGCTTACCGCGCACCACGAGGGCGAGGACAGCGGCATGTTCGCCGAGCTGCTCCGGGCGCGGCCCGGCCTGCACCCCGTGGTGACCAAGCTGGCCGAGGATCATCGGCTGATCGCCGGCATCCTCGCGTCTGTCCGGGACCGCGCGCGCGAGGCAGCCCAGGCCGGGCCAGGCCGCCGGGAGGCGATCCGGCGGGAGCTCGACGGGCTGGCGGCGATCATGGAGTCGCACTTCGGCTACGAGGAACGTGCCCTCGGCCAGGCCCTCGACCAGGGAGTCAGGGACACGGGCTGGACCACCAGCGTGTTCGGGCTCACGGGCCCGGAGGGCGACGGCGCACCCGGTCAGGCGGCGGTACGAGGGTCACGGCGGAGCGGGTGATCGGCGGGAATCTCGACCAGCACGATCCGGATGCCGTCCGGGTCCTCGATCCACATCTCGGTGAGGCCCCACGGCTCGGGCGCCGGCTCGCGCAGGATGAGGGCGCCGGCCGCGGCGAGCCGCTCCCGTTCGGCGCGCACGTCCCGCACCTGGAGCCAGAGCATGACCCGGTCCCCGCCGGGCCCGTCGGCCCGCCCTGACACCTCCAGCAGCCCCGATCCGAGGAAGAACACCACCCCGGGATCGTCCGGCGGCCCGAATTCGCGGTAGATCGCCAATCCCATCACGTCCCGGTAGAACTCGCGGCTGACGCCGGGGTCTTCGGGCCGCAGCAGGATCCGGCTGCTCAGCACCTCCATCCCACCATCCTGGCAGGAACTGGCCAGCGACCTCGGAGTTTCCCCCCCGGCTAGCGTGGCGCCGCCCGGCGGACGGCTGCCTCAGCCCGGCCGCCAGGGCCGTGCCCGCGGCCACCAGGCCCGGACGTTGCGCCGGTAGGCCTGATAGCTCGCGCCGAACTGGCGGGCCAGCACGGGCTCCTCGTACCAGCGGGCGAACGCGGCGGTGACCGCCCAGACCAGCACCGCGTAGCCGAGCAGCACCGGCTGGCCGAGCACGACCAGCCCGGCCAGCCGCACCGGGGCCCAGTCAGTGAGTGCGCCGCGGGCCCGCCAGCCGGTCAGCCACCAGGGGATCAGGCCTGCCACGGTGCCCGGCGCGGCCGCGAAGAACAGCACGCTGCCCGCCGCGGCCGCCGGCCTGCGCATCCCCTGCCCCGCTCAGTCGGCCTGCCGGGCCGCCGCCTGCTCGGCTCCCGCCTGCTCGGCTCCCGCCTGCTCGGCTCCCGCCTGCCCGGCTCCCGCCTGCCCGGCTCCCGCCTGTTCGGCTGCGGCCTGCCGGGCCCCGGCCTGCTCGGCTCCGGCCTGCCGGGCTGCGGCCTCGCGCGCCAGCCCGGCGATGAGGCGGGCGGTCCGGTCCGGCTGGTCCAGCATGACCCAGGTGCGGCTGTCCTCGATGAGCTCGACCCGCGCCCCGGGGAGGATCGCGGCCAGCCGGCGGGCGTGCTCCACCGGGAAGAACTTGTCGTCGGCGGCCCACGCCAGCAGCGCCGGGCCGGTGAACGAGGCCAGCTCGGCCGCGATCTGGTGCATGAAATCGTCGTCGCCGAGGGCGGCGGTCAGCCGCCGCAGGTCGCGCCGGACTCCCTGGTCCCCGAAGTACGCGCCGACCCAGCCGTCAATGAGGTCATGCGGGAGGTCGCCATGGGTCAGCCAGCCGTACGCGCTGGGTAGCGAACGCGCGGGACGTGACTTGAGCAAGGCGATCAGGGGGGTGAGCGTCCCGGTGCGGGCCGCGGCGATCAGCGGGCGGAACAGTGTGGGCGGGAAGTTGCTGAATGCGTCGCCGGTGGCGAGCACCAGGCCGCCGAGGCGCTCCGCGTGACGTGCCGCCACCACCTGGGCGACGGCAGCGCCGCTGTCGTTGCCTACCAGGGTGGCGCCGGTGAGTCCGAGCGCCGCCAGGAAGTCAGCGACCAGCCGGCCGAGCCCCGCTGCCGTCAGGTCGGCTCCGGGGTTCAGCGGAGCCGGGTGCGCCCCGAACGGGAGCTCGGGGACCACGACCCGGAACTCGCCGGCCAGCCGCTCTGCCACCGGGTCCCACAGGCTGGCGCCCATGAGGTAGCCGTGCAGCAGCACGACCGGCGCGCCAGTGCCCCATTCCCGGTAGTGAACGGTGCCGTGAAACAGTTCGACGGCGGGCATGGCTCCTCCTGGCTGGTGCCGAGATAACATACAGACAGTCTGTACTTATTAGCGGCCAGATTACATACAGGCAGTACGTAAATCAAGGGCGGATCAGCGGATGGCGAGGACCAAGCACGACCTCCGGTCGGCGGCAACCCGCCGGCAGCTGATCACCGCGGCGAGGAAGCTGTTCGGCAGCCGCGGATACGCCGCTGTCGGCACGGAGGAGATCGTGCGGGCGGCGGGCGTGACCCGTGGCGCCCTGTACCACCAGTTCCGCGACAAGGCCGACCTGTTCGCCGCCGTGGCCGAAGAGATCGAGGCCGAGATCGCCCAGCGGGTGGCCGCGGCCGCCGGGCAGGCGGCCGATCCGGTAGCGGCGCTGCGGGCCGGCGCCCGGCTGTTCCTCGACGTCTGCGCGGAGCCGGAAGTCGAGCGGATCATCCTGCTCGACGCCCCGGCCGTGCTCGGCTGGGAAGCCTGGCGGGACCTGGCCGCCCGGTACGGCCTGGGCCTGGTCCAGCTGGCGCTGCAGGCGGCGATCGATGCCGGTACCATCGCGCCGCAGCCGGTCGAGCCGCTGGCGCACGTCCTCATCGGCGCGCTCGACGAGTGCGCGCTCTACGTGGCCCGGGCCGGGGAGCCGGCGACGGCGCGAGCGGAGTGCGCGGCGATCTTCGACCAGATACTGCACGGCCTCGCCCCCGGCCGCTGACCCCTCTCTCCGCCCGTCCGCCGCCCGCGGCGCGCCACCGCGCTGGGAAGGACCGCGGCTGGGAACATACCGGAACATGACCGGCGACAGCCTGGCCCGTGCCGCGGACGAGCTGTACGCGATCCCCCCGGCCGGATTCACCGCGGCACGCAACGAGCGGGCGCGGCAGGCGCGCGAGGCCGGGGACCGGGAGCTCGCCGCCGCCATCGCCGGACTGCGCCGGCCGACCGCCAGCGCGTGGCTGGTGAACCTGCTCAGCCGCGAGGCCCCGGACCAGGTCAGCCGCCTGCTGGACCTCGGCGAGGAACTGCGCGAGGCCCAGCAGGCGTTGGCCGGCGACCGGCTGCGGGAGCTGTCGGGCCGGCGCCGCCAGCTGGTGGCGGCCGCCACCGAGGCAGCCGGCCGGCTGGCGGCGGACGCCGGCCAGCCAGCCAGCGACCAGGTGCAGCGCGAAGTGGAGGCCACGCTCGACGCGGCGCTGTCCGATCCGGGC
>DASQSC010000232.1:0-2497 GCA_035642555.1 Streptosporangiaceae bacterium
ACGTGGTGGTGTGGAAGCCGTCGCCGACCCAGCAGCTCGCCGCGCACTACACGATGCGGGTGCTGGCGGCGGCCGGGCTGCCGCCCGGGGTGATCAACCTGGTGACCGGGGACGGCCAGGCGGTGTCGGCGGCCGCGCTGCGGCATCCCGACCTGGCGGGCATCCACTTCACCGGGTCCACCGCCACCTTCCAGCACCTGTGGCGGTCGGTCGGCGAGCACATCGCCGGCTACCGCGGCTACCCCCGGCTGGTGGGCGAGACCGGCGGCAAGGACTTCGTCATCGCGCACCCGTCGGCCGACCCGGCCGTCCTGTCCACCGCCCTGATCCGGGGCGCCTACGAGTACCAGGGGCAGAAGTGCTCGGCCGCGTCCCGGGCCTACATCCCCCGATCGGTCTGGGGCGACCTGCGGGATGACTTCGTGGGCCGGGTGGAGTCGCTGGCCATGGGCGACGTCGCCGCCGACCTGTCGTTGTTCCTGGGAGCGGTCATCGACGCCCGGGCGTTCAGCAAGCACACCGATGCGCTGGACCGGGCCCGGAACAGGCCGTCGGTCAGGGTGCTGACCGGCGGGCGGGGAGACGACTCGGAGGGCTATTTCGTCGAGCCGACCGTGCTGGAGTGCTCCGACCCGGCGGACGAGGTGTTCACCACCGAGTACTTCGGCCCGATCCTGGCGGTGCACGTCTACGACGACGAGCGCTATGAGGAGATGCTGGCGCAGGCCGCCGATGTCGCGCCGTACGCGCTCACCGGCTCGTTCATCGCCCAGGACCGGGCGGCGATCGCGGCGGCCACCGAGGCGCTGCGGTTCTCGGCCGGGAACTTCTACCTCAACGACAAGCCGACCGGCGCGGTGGTGGGGCAGCAGCCGTTCGGCGGGGCCAGGGCCAGCGGCACCAACGACAAGGCCGGCTCGGTGCTCAACCTGATCCGGTGGGTCAGCGCCCGGGCCATCAAGGAAGTGTTCGTGCCGCCCGCCGACTACCGCTACCCGCACATGGGATAGGGGATCGGGCCCTCGGTGGCCTCCGGCCTACGATGGATCAGCCCGCCGCGTTGGAGTGCCCTGACAGTCACCGGGAGGCCCGCATTCACCGCCTGGTTTTGTGGAACATCGACCTCACCCTGGTGGATGTCGCCCGGGTGACGCGGGCCGCCTACGCGGACGCGTTCCGGGCCGTCGCCGGGCGCCCGCTGGTGCAGCTGCCGCAGATGGCGGGGCGCACCGATTCGGAGATCTTCTTCGACGCGCTCGCCCTCAACGACGACCCCGGCATGGCCGGCCAGGGCGGGGAAGAACTGCTCAGCCGGTTCCTGGAGGAGCTGGCCGCGGCGTTCGGCGCCCGCCGGGACCAGCTCACCGAGCACGGCCGGCTGCTGCCGGGCGCGCGGGACGCGGTGGCCGGGGTGGGCCGCCTGCCCGGGGTGGTGCAGACGGTCCTGACCGGCGCGATCCGCCCGACCGCGATCGAGAAGCTGCGCGCGTTCGGGCTGGAGAAGTTCTTCGACACCGCGATCGGCGGCTACGGCTCGCAGGTCTATCCCAAGGGCGCGCTGCTGCTCAACGCCCGCAGCCGGGCGTCGGAGAAGTACGACACCGATTTTTCGGAACGATCCACCGTCTATATCGCCGACTCCGCCCGCGACGTCGAGGCCGCCCGCACCGGGGGTGCCCGGAGCATCGCCGTGGCCAGCGGCCGCTCGTCCGCCAGCGTGCTGCGGGAGGCAGGGGCGGACGTGGTGCTCGACGACCTGGCTGACACGGCCGCAGTGACGGGGACGGTGGACCGGCTGACGCTGGTCACGGCCGACTGAGGAACGGCCGGCTCAGTGATGGCAGCAGCCGGGCAGGCCGCGGGGTCCGGGCCGCCGGCCGGGGCCGGGCAGGGCGCGGACCGGGTGTCGCTGCTGACGATCGCCCGCGAATGGGGGCGGATCGGGTGCACCGGGTTCGGCGGGCCGCCCGCTCACATCGCGTTGCTGCGCAAGCTGTGCGTGGCGGACCGGGGGTGGCTGCCCGAGCGCGAGTTCGAGGACGGGATCGCGGCCGTCAACCTGCTGCCGGGCCCCGCCTCCACCCAGCTCGCGATCTACTGCGCGTGGCGGCTGCGCGGGACGGCCGGGGCGCTCATCGGCGGGGCCTTTTTCATCGTCCCGGGCGGGGTGGTGATCCTCGCCCTGGCGGTGGCGTTCCTCACGGCGCGCCCGCCGGGCTGGGTCGCCGGAGCGGCGCTGGGAGCCGGGGCGGCGGTGCCCGCGGTGGCGGTCGCCGCCGCGGTGGGCCTGGTGCCTGCGAGCTGGCGGCGGGCCAGCGGGAGCGGCCCCGGTGCCGCTGATCCCGGCCGGCGCCGCCTGGCCCGGCTCCGGTGGGCCTGCTACCTGGCGGCGGGCGGGGCCGCCGCGGCCACCGTGGGCCCTTGGCTGGTGCTGGTGCTGGCGGGCTGCGGGCTGCTCGAGGTGGCGGTCGCCGAGCGGCCCGAGTGGCTGCGGCCG
>DASQSC010000233.1:0-5347 GCA_035642555.1 Streptosporangiaceae bacterium
CTGGCGTGAGCGAGCGCCGCTCCGGCGCGGACCGCCGCGCGGTCGCCGGCGACCGCCGGCCGGGTGCAGCTGCCGGCGACCGCCGGCCCGGTGCGGCTGACGCGCCCGGGCCTGGCGCTGACCGCCGCCCCGCTGCCCAGCGGAACGACGCCCGCGAGCACACCGGCCCGGGCCCGGAGCGGCGGCGGGATGCGGTCACCGAGCGGCTCCCGCTGCGCCGTTCGCAGCCCAGCCTGCCACCCGTGCCGGTGGCCGCCGACGACGCGACCTCGGTGCTGCGCAACGGTGCCGGAGCAGCGGGCAGGGCCGGGGATACCGGACCGGGCAGGGCCGCCGGGCCGGCCGGGCCCTCCCGGCGGCGCCAGGATGTGCCCGGGTCGTCCTGGCGCTCCGGTGACGACCCGCTCACCAGCCCGTCGTACTCGAGGCACAGCGGTTCTTCCCCGGACAGCCGCTCCTACCGCGGCACCCGCACCGGCCCTGGCGCCGGCAGCGAGCGCAACGGCAGTGGCCGGGACAGCGGCCGGAGCAGCAATGACCGGAACAGCGGCCGGAGGGGCGGCCGGAGCAGCGGCGACAGCCTGGGACGCAGCACCGGCAGCGGCGACAGCCTGGGACGCAGCACCGGGGGCAGCCAGGGCGGGGCGGATGCCTATCCGCGGCCCGCCGCTGCGGACCGCTACCAGCGGGCCAACCCCGGCCTGGCCGGCCAGCCAGGTTACCCACTGCCCCCGAGCCCGGTCCCGCCCGCGGATCCGCTGACCAGGGATCCCTACGGGTACCCCGCGGGGGACCACGGCTATCAGCCGGCCGCCGGGGCCGGCTACCACAACGGGACCCAGAACGGGAACGGCCACGGCGACAGCGGGCAGCCCTGGAACGCCGCCCAGTACGCCGCTTCATACCAGCCGGGCTCATATCAGCCGGGCTCATATCAGCCGCCAGCGGGCGGTCAGGCCCCGCTCCCAGACGGTTCCGGCCCGGGTGGCGGCTGGCACCCGCTCCCCCCGGCCGCCAGCCCGGCGCCCGCTTCCCCGGTGTCCGGGAGCATGCCTGGCGCCCCGGCACCGGGCGGCGCGCCCGGCTCAGCCCTGGACGCTGCGCAGTACCCGTATCCGCCCCCCGGCCCCGGTTATCCCGCGGCTGGATACGGTGCCGACCAGGCAGCCTCCGGGTACCCGGAGGCCTACGAGGACTACCGGAACGGATACGCCAACGGCTACGGCGGTTACGGGGCCGATCCTTACCCGCCGGATGGCTACAACGGCTACCACCCCCGGGGTTGACAAACCGCGTCCCTGCCCGCGGACAATGACCCGACCGACGCACAAGGGCAGGGGACACGGTGAACGGTGCCCGGGATCACGCTCGCAGCTACCATTTGCACCGGCTGGCGGCAGCCCTTGACGGCACGGGCCTGCACACCAAGGTGAGAACGACCTTCCCGCCCACCCTGCACGTGTTCATCCCCGGCGCCACCATGCTCACCGAGAGCATCGCCTGCACCCCGGACACCGGCGACGACGGCCGGCTCCGCTGGTACTACCGCTGGTCCTGGGGAGAAGTGCTGCATGACGCCGACGACCCGTCGGCCGCCGCTGCCAAGATCGCCGACGTGCTGTCGGCCCGCTAGCCGCCCGCGTCCGCCGGCGGCCAGCGACCGCCGCTATGCCGGGCTGGCTTCCGGCCGGCCATCCGGGTCCAGGTGCGGCGGAAGGCCGAAGCCAGGGAAGACGCGCTCGGTGTCGAGGAAGAACTGCATCCCGCTGATGCGGTCCCCGGAGATCTCGATGACCTGCAGCGCCCACGGCTGGAACCCGCCCGCCGGGTCAGGCTTGTACTGGCCGTAGGCCGGGCAGCCGTTGGCGTCCGAGACGGGTATCAACACCGAGCCCCGGCAGGCGCTGGGGCCGGGCTGGACCATCCAGCGGGTGATGTCCTCGGGCCCCCGCAGCCACAGGGCGAACGGCGGCATCGACTGGATCGCGTCCTCGTGCAAGACCGACACCAGGGCGGACAGGTCATACCGCTGGAACGCGTCCACGTACCGGGCCAGCAGGTCGGCCTTGCCGGAGACAACCGCGCCGGGCCTTTCCCCGACCGGCAGCGCGGCCAGCGTCGCCCGCGCCCGCTGCAGGGCGCTGTTGACCGCGGCCACGCTGGTGCCGAGCAGTGCCGCCGCCTCGGTCGCCTGCCAGCGCAGCACCTCGCACAGGATCAGCACCGCCCGCTGCCGGGCAGGCAGGTGCTGCAGCGCGGTCACGAAGGCCAGCCGGATCGTCTCGCGCGCCTCCGCGATCTCGGCCGGATCGGCGTCCTGCGGGAGCACCCGGTCGTCTGCGATCGGCGACACCCATTTGTTCTCCGGCAGCCGCGGCCCCAGGTAAGACTCGTCCGGCGGCGAAGCGGGTCCCAGCTCCATCGGCCGGGCCCGCCGCTGGCGGCCGCGCAGCATGTCCAGGCAGATGTTGGTGGCGATGCGGTAGAGCCAGGATCTGACGCTGGACCGGCCCTCGAACCCGGACGCTGACCGCCACGCCCGGAGCATCGTCTCCTGCACGGCGTCCTCGGCCTCGAAGCCGGACCCCAGCATCCGGTAGCAGTACCCGGTCAGCTCCCGGCGGTACTGCTCCAGGTCCTCGGGCTCGACCCCGGCCCGGTTCATGACATCTCCACGGCTGGCCATGCCCCGGATTCTACGAGGGGGCACCGACAAGACGGCCAGCTCGCCGTGGTCAGGCCAGCGCGGGTGCTTGGGTCAGGCCGCCGCGGGTGCTTGGGTGAGGCCGCCGCGGGTGCTTGGGTGAGGCCGCCGCTGCCGCCTGGGGCAGGCCGCCGCGGGTGCCGGATCAGCGTGCGCTCATGGCAGCGCGCCCGCCCGGCAGCTGGGTGTTGAGCACGTCCAGGGCGGACGCCTGCCGGGCGGTGTCGGAGGAATCGAACGGCCCGTTCCAGCTCAGCCCGAACTCGCTGCCGCGCCGGTCCCTGTCCAGCACGGCGCTGGCGTTCGCCCGCAGGTAGGCGCGGTATTCCGGGCGGGCCGACCGGCCCGCGAGCAGTTGCAGGTTCTGCGCGAAGATCCCCTTGAACATGGCGGCGTCGGCGTCGCAGCCTGACGGCTCGCACAGCTCACGCAGCACCCCGTGCGGGCTCAGCCGGGCGATGACGGCGTCGGCCACCCGGCGGGCCGTGGCCACCGGCCGCCCGCTGCCGCGCGCCGCCGCCAGCGCGACCAGCCCGCCGATCAGGACTCCCTGGTTGTAGGTCCAGGTTGGCGACCGGAGCACGGGCTTGCAGGCCGCCAGGCCATCGACCACGAGGTGGGTCCCGGTCAGCATGCCGGTGCCGCGGAACCAGGCCCACTCCCGCTCTGCCCACGCCAGGTAGCCGGTGTCACCGCGGACCCGGTTGTGCAGCCGGGCCGCGACGTCCAGGAACAGCTCGTTCGCGATCGCGTTCTTGTAGGTCCGCTGCTTGTTCCACCAGATGCCGCCGCCGCAGCTCCGGTCCCAGCCGGCGGTCATGTCGGCGAAGATCGCCCTCGCCTGGGCCAGGTAGCGCCGGTCCCGGGTCAGGTCATAGGCGCTGATCCAGGTCAGTGCCCACCAGCCCTCGTCGTCGTAGTACCGGTTGCGGAAGCCGTCCCCGCGGTGGTGAGCGCGGTAGGTGAGGTTCAGGTCGGCCAGGTAGGCACGCGACCCCGACGCCCGCATGTAGCCGATGGTCGCGCCCAGCGCGTTGGCCGACTGCCAGGGACGGGTGCCCCGGTAGGTCCAGGCGCCGTACCTGGCCTGCAAGTCCTGCACGGCCGCGGCCGCGCCCGTCGTGAACACGGTCGCGACCGCCCCCGGGCCGGACGGCCTGCGGGCCGCCTGGCAGCCGGTGCCCGCCGCGGCGAACGCCAGCACCAGGACCGTGGCCACGGCCGGCCGCAGGCGCGGCCGCCAGCCGGGCATGCCCGTGCCGGTCCGGTTGCTGTTCCAGGCTCGCAGCTCAGCCTCGGGGGTACGACAGTGCGGAGAGAACGGTCAAACGGGACGCTATCTGACAAACAATGGCGTTGTACCGGATTGCCCTGTGCGGATCCCCGCTATGTGACCGAGCTCACGGCCGCCGCCCGGAGCAGCATCCCCGGTCGCCGCCCCGGGCCGTTCCGCATGATCGTGGCGGATCGGTAGGGTCGCGACCCCGCCTGATCCCCACGATCATGAATGAGGCAGCCCGTCAGCCGGTGGGCGACGGGGAGGGGGTGACCGAGCCCGTGGGGGTGGGCGTCGGGCTCGGCGCGGGGGTCGTGGCCGACGGGGTGGTCGCCGGCGACGAGGCCGGCGCGGAGGACGGCGAGCTGGACGGCGTGGGCGTGGCCGGGCCGCTGGCAGGCGGGGAACTCGCCGGCGCCGTGGCATGGCTGCTGGAAGCCGGCCCGACCAGGTTCGGCGTTTGCACCGGATGCCGGCTCGGCGCCAGCATCAGCGCCACCACGGCCGCAATCACGCCGGCCACGGTGACCACCCCGCCAGCGGCCATCCCGGCGGCGAACGCCCGCCGGTCACGCCGGTACTCGGTGCTCCTGCGCTCGCGCAGCCAGGCCGGCAGGCCGGCCCGCTGGGCAGCCCAGCTGTTGAACGGCGCGGCCGCCATGCCCAGGGTGGGGAACAGCAGCAGGGCGGCCAGCAGCGGCCCGCTGAGCTGCGTGGCGCGGGTGAGCGCGCCAACGATGCCGGCCGTCCCCAGCAGCGCCAGCGTGGTCTCCCCCCAGTTGGCGCGCAGCGCCTCCCACCACTTGGCGCGCTCGCTGGTCTTGGGGGTGCGCAGGAAGGCCGCCTTCCTGGCGAACAGCCCCAGCACGGAGGCGCGCGCCACCACCAGCGACGTGGACTGCCAGATGAAGAACGCGCCCATCGCGTCCCGCCAGGTGGCCCCGGTGCCGCGGCGCAGCAACGCCACCGCCCGCACCAGCCCGAGGCCGACCAGCACCGGCACGGCCGCCACCAGGAACAAGGTCAGCTTGCGGAACAGCTCCCCGCCGCCGGTCGCCAGGTTGAAGGCACCGGCCAGCAGGAAGACGAGGAAGACCAGGCCGAGCAGGTCGCCGTACCACTGAATCCCCCCGGCCAGGTACGCCCAGCGCTGGGCGGGGTGCAGGTGGTTCTGCCGGCTTTCGCGCCCGGGCAGCAGCGAGCGGAAATGCATCCGCAGGATCTGGATGCCGCCGAAGCACCACCGGTACCGCTGGCCCTTCAGCGCTTCGAACGTCAGTGGCATGATCCCGTGCCCCCACGACTGGTCCACGTGGAGCCCGGACCAGCCCGCCCGCAGCAGCCGCAGTGAGAGCTCGGCGTCTTCG
>DASQSC010000234.1:0-4755 GCA_035642555.1 Streptosporangiaceae bacterium
CGCCGTGCCCGGCTGGGCGAAGGACCCCGGCCAGGCCTGGCCGCACGCCCCGGGCCGGGTCGAGCTGCGTGCCGACGACGGCGGGCACTGGCTGATCGGCCTCCGCCCGGACGGGGCGGCGCTGCTGGCGGAGGACGGGCCCGGGCCTGGCCAGGAACGGACGGCCGCGGTCGGCGGGTCAGCCAGCGACCTGCTGCTGTTTCTGTACGGCAGGGAGCCGGCCGGGACCGTCCGGATCACGGGTGACCGCGAGCTGGTGACGCAGCTGACGGGCTGGGCGCCCACCGACTGAGCCCGGCTGCCCCTGCGCTTTTCGCCCGGGAGCCGCTGACGGCTTAGAGTCGGGGGCGTGACGTTGGTTCTGCTGGTACGGCACGGCCTGACCGCGGGTACCGGCAAGGTGCTCACCGGCCGCATGCCGGGCATTTTCCTGGACGATCGCGGCCGCGGCCAGGCCGCGGCCGTCGCTGCCCGGCTGGCGCAGGTGCCGCTGGACGCGATCGTCACCAGCCCGCTGGAACGGTGCCGGCAGACCGCCGAGATAATCGCGGCGGCCCGGGATGGTCACCCGGCGGCCGTCCACGCGGATGAGCAGTTCGCCGAGGTGAGCTACGGGGACTGGACGGGCAAGCCGCTGAAGCGGCTTGCCCGCGAACGGCTGTGGCGGGTGGTCCAGGAGCATCCCAGCGCCGTGCGGTTCCCGGGAAAGGACGGGGAATCCCTCCGCGACGTACAGCACCGGGCGGTGAGCGCGGTCCGCGGCTGGAACGACCGGCTCGGCCCGGACGCGGCCTACCTCATCTGCTCCCACGGGGACGTGATCAAGGCGGTGCTGGCGGACGCCCTGGGGCTGCATCTCGATCTGTGCCAGCGCATCCAGGCGGATCCCTGCTCGCTCAGCGTGATCCGCTACACGCCGGTGCGGCCGTTCGTGGTACGGATGAACGACACGGGTGGCTCGGTGACGGCCCTGGCACGGCAGGATCGCCGGGAAAGCAGCGCCGCCGGGCCGAGGCAACCGGAGAAGCGCTCAGCGGGCGACGCCGTCATCGGCGGCGGCGCGGGAGGATATTAGGCATGCCGGTCTATTCGTATGACCCGCCGGCCAGGTTCGTGGCCGGGACGGTCGGGACCCCCGGAGAGCGCACCTTCTACCTGCAGGCAAGCTCCCCCGGCCGCATCACCAGCGTGGCGCTGGAGAAGTTCCAGGTGAGCCTGCTTGCCGAGCGGCTGGAAGAGCTGCTGGATGAGATCACCCGCCGCACCGGCGGGCTCGCCTCGGTGCCGGCCGCGGCGCCCACGGAGCTGGCCGACGACGCTCCGCTCGACCTGCCGCTGATGGAGGAGTTCCGGGTCGGCGCCATCGCGCTGGCCTGGGACGGGGAAGACCAGCGGGTGGTGATCGAGGCGCAGGAGGAAACCGAGACCCCGGTGGAGCCGCTCTCGGACGAGATCCCGGAGGACGGCCCGGGAGTGCTCCGGGTCCGGATCAGCCCGGCCGCGGCCCGGGCGTTCACCGCGCGCGCCCTGTCAATCGTGTCGCAGGGCCGGCCGCCGTGCCCGCTGTGCGGGCTGCCGCTCGACTCCGAGGGTCACGTCTGCCCCCGCCAGAACGGTCACCGGGCCGCAGATGCGTGAGCGGGGGGGTGTGGGGGGGTCGTCCCCCCGAGCCAGCTCTGAACGAGAACTGGGCGAGCGACCTCCTCGTCCCCGGGGTGAGCCTCGGGGCGGCGCTCAGCCGGTCGTGCGGCGGGCCCGGGGGCCCCGGCCGGATCGGGGACGGCGCCGCGGCGCACGGCCGCCCGCCCAAGACGGCGACCACTCGGCCGCGCTCGAGCTGCTCGCCGAGGGCGAGCTCGAGATCGAAGGACGGCTGGTGGAGGCCTCCAACGCGACCCTCTACTGCACCATGCGCTATCACGGCACCGCGGCCGCCTGCGTGTACAAGCCGGTGGCCGGGGAGCGGCCGCTGTGGGACTTCCCGCCCGGCACGCTGGCCGCCCGGGAGGTGGCCGCCTACGCCGTGTCCCGGGCCGCCGGGTGGGACGTCGTGCCGCCCACGGTGTTCCGGGACGGCCCCTACGGGCCGGGCATGTGCCAGCTCTGGATCGACGCGGACACGGGCACCGACCTGGTGGCGCTGGCCCGGCGCCGGGATCACCAGCAGCTGCGGGATATGGCTGTGTTCGACGCGGTGGTGAACAACGCCGACCGCAAGATCGGGCACCTGCTGCCGCTGCCCGACGGCCGCCTGTACGGCTGCGACCACGGCGTCTGCTTCGGGGAGGAGTACAAGCTCCGGACGGTGCTGTGGCAGTGGCGGGGCAGGCAGCTGCCCGCCCGCGCGCTGGACGCCCTGGCGGACCTGGGCGGCCAGCTAGCCGGGGGAGAGCTCGGCCGGGAGCTGGCCGGACTGCTGGCACCGGCCGAGGTGGCGGCCACCCGGACCCGGGTCCAGCTGCTGATCACGAGCAAGATCCACCCGTATCCCCCCGAGAACTGGCCGGCCGTGCCGTGGCCCCCAGTGTGAGCACGACACCGGCCACGAGCCAGACCGTTCGGTATCCGGGGGCGCTTCCGGCGGGAGAAGGTCAGCGGGAGGAGCCGCCGGGACCGCCGCGGCGGCGCAGGTAGCGCTCA
Organism: Streptosporangiaceae bacterium; assembly: GCA_035642555.1. Taxonomy (GTDB): domain Bacteria; phylum Actinomycetota; class Actinomycetes; order Streptosporangiales; family Streptosporangiaceae; genus JAIRTY01. Next base: position 2,641 of record DASQSC010000234.1, read on the forward strand.
AACTCGCGAGCGATCGCGTCCCCGCTCGCCTCGGGCAGGTCGGTCGCGTCCTTCGCCTCCTCCAGCGTGCGGACGTAGTCGGCCACCTCGCTGTCCTGCTCGGCGAGCTCGTTCACGCCCCGCTCCCAGGCCTTGGCCTCGGACGGCAGGTCGGCCAGCGGCAGGGAGAGGTCCAGGACATCCTCGACGCCGCGCAGCAGCGCCAGCGTCGCCTTCGGGCTGGGCGGCTGGGCGACGTAATGGGGCACCGAGGCCCACAGCGAGACCACCCGCAGGCCCTGCTGGCTGCAGGCCTGCTGGACCACGCCCACGATGCCGGTCGGACCCTGGTACTCCACCGGCTCGGCGTGCAGCTCGGCGGCCAGGGACGCGTCCGAGGCGCTGACGCTGACCGGCACCGGGCGGGTGTGCGGGGAGTCGGCCAGCAGCGCGCCCAGCAGGATCACCAGTTCCGCGCCGAGCCCGGAGAAGGCGGCGACCAGCTCGGCCGAGAACCCCCGCCAGCGCATGTTGGGCTCGATGCCCTGCACCAGCACCAGGTCGCGGCCGGCGCCGTCGGGGCGGGCGAGTTCCAGCCGGGTGGTAGGCCAGATCAGCCGCTCGGTCCGGCCGGTGGTGACCTCCACCTGGGGCCGGGTGACCTGGAAGTCGTAGTAGTCCTCCGGGTCGATCTCCCCGGCGGACGTCGTGGACCAGGCGCTGGACAGGTGGTTGACGACCCCGCTGGCCGCTTCTCCGGCATCATTCCAGCCCTCGAAGGCGGCGATGACAGCCGGGGAAGTGAGCTTGCCGAGACGAGCGAGCTCGATCGCCGACCACCTCCTCCCACGTGCAGCCCAGGGGAGCGATCCCCTGGAACCGGGCCGGGCCGCGGGACTGTCGGCCGGGCGCCTCGCAGTTGAGACCAGGTTACGTGCTCAGCCATGATCACTAGGCACCCCGGGCCCACCCCGGCCATACCCACTAAGATGTGGAGCCTATGACGACTTCCGGACTGCGCGCCGCCTTGTCCGAGCGGGTTGTGGTCGCCGACGGGGCGATGGGCACCATGATCCAGTGCAGCCCGGCGACGCTGGACGATTTCGCCGGTCATGAGGGCTGCAACGAGCTTCTCAACGCCACCCGCCCTGACCTCGTCCGGGCCATCCACGACGGCTACCTGGAGGCCGGCGTGGACTGCGTCACCACCAACACATTTGGCGCGAACCTGGCCAATCTAGGTGAATACGGGCTGACCGACCGGATCGAGGAGCTGTCCGAGGCCGGTGCCAGGATCGCCAGGGAGGCGGCGGACGCCTGGTCGCGGGACGGGCGGCCGCGCTGGGTGCTCGGCTCGGTCGGCCCCGGCACCAAGCTGCCCACCCTCGGTCACGTCGCGTTCGCCGCGCTGCGGGACGCCTACCAGCGGAACGCGGCCGGGCTGCTGCACGGCGGCGTGGACGCGTTCGTGGTGGAGACCAGCCAGGACCTGCTGCAGGCCAAGGCCGCGGTGATCGGCATCCGGCGCGCGATGACCGAGGCCGGCCTGGACGTGCCGGTGATCGCGCAGGTCACGATCGAGACCACCGGGTCCATGCTGCTCGGCAGCGAGATCGGGGCCGCCCTCACCGCGCTCGCGCCGCTGCGCATCAGCCTCATCGGGCTCAACTGCGCCACCGGGCCCGCCGAGATGAGCGAGCACCTGCGCTACCTTGCCGCCCAATCGCCGGTGCCGATCTCCTGCATGCCGAACGCCGGCCTGCCGGTGCTGGCCGCCGAAGGGGCCCGTTACCCGCTCACCCCGGCCGAGCTCGCGGCCGCGCACGAGTCGTTCACCTCGGAGTTCGGGCTGGCACTGGTCGGCGGATGCTGCGGGACAACCCCCGAGCACATGGCGGCGGTGGTGGACCGGGTACACGGTAAGCCGCTCACGCCGCGCCGGCCGCGGCCGGAGGCGGGCGTCGCCTCGTTGTACCAGCACGTGCCGTTCCGGCAGGAGACCGCGTTCCTGGCGATCGGCGAGCGCACCAACGCCAACGGCTCCAAGGCGTTCCGGGAAGCCCTGCTGGAGGGCAGGCTCGACGACTGCGTCGAGATCGCCCGGCAGCAGACCAGGGACGGGGCGCACCTGCTCGA
>DASQSC010000235.1:0-4627 GCA_035642555.1 Streptosporangiaceae bacterium
CGGGTGGCCGACCCCAAGGCCTGCCAGTGCGGCGAGGTGCTCAAGGGCGTCCTCAAGCCGTGGGAGTGCAAGGTGTTCGGGACCGCCTGCACGCCGGAGACCCCGATCGGCACCTGCATGGTGTCGCCGGAGGGCGCGTGCGCGGCCTACTACAACTTCGGCCGGATGAACCGGGAACGGGTCGCCGAGGCGGCGGAGGTGAGCCGCGGATGACAACGGGATCCACCGGCGGCTGGATCGCCGAGGCACTGCGCGAGCACGACCAGGCCAGCCAGCAGGAGCCGGAAGTCCAGCAGGAGCAGCGGCCCAGCCCCCGCGGCCGGCGCGAGCTGCCGATCGCGGACAGGGAACAGCAGGTGCTCGACCGCATCGACCGGGCCCGCCGCCGCCGCGCGCGGGTCAGGGAAGAGCGGATCACGATGTCGCACGGCGCGGGCGGCAAGGCGACCCAGACCCTGATCGAGGCGGTCTTCCTGGACGCGTTCGGCAACCCGCTGCTGGCGGAGCTGGAGGACGCGGCCCGGCTGGCCATCGGCGGTGCCAGGCTCGCGCTCACCACCGACTCGTTCGTGGTCTCGCCGCTGTTCTTCCCCGGCGGCGACATCGGTGACCTGGCGGTCAACGGGACCGTCAACGACCTCGCCGTGTCCGGCGCCACCCCGCTCTACCTGTCGGCCGGCTTCATCCTGGAGGAAGGGTTCCCGGTCGCCGACCTGACCCGGATCACCGCCTCCATGCGCGAGGCCGCGGCGGCCGCCGGGGTGCAGGTCGTCACCGGCGACACCAAGGTGGTGGAGCGGGGCAAGGCCGACGGCTGCTACATCAACACCGCCGGGGTCGGCCTCCTGGAGCGGGACGTGACGTTCGGCGTGGCGCAGGCCCGGCCGGGCGACGCGATCATCGTCTCCGGGCCGGTCGGCGATCACGGCGTCACCATCATGCTGGCCCGGGGCGAGCTGGACATCGAGTCGGACGTGGAGTCCGACACCGCGCCGCTGGCCGGGCTGGTGGCGGCCCTGCTCGACGCGGTCCCCGGGGTCCGCGCGATGCGCGACGCCACCCGCGGCGGGGTGGCCACGATCCTCAACGAGATCGCCAAGGCGGCCGACGTCGGGGTGGTGGTGGCCGAGGACGACATCCCGGTCCGGGACGAGGTGCGCGGCGCCGCCGAGCTGCTGGGAATCGATCCGATGTATGTGGCCTGCGAGGGACGGCTGGTCGCGGTGGTGGACGGGGCGTCCGCCGAGCAGGCGGTGGCGGCACTGCGGTCGCACCCGCTCGGCGCCGAGGCAACGGTCGTCGGCCGGATCACGGCCGAGCAGCCGGGCCTGGTCCGGCTCAAGACCGCCTTCGGCGGCACCCGCATCGTCGACCTGCTGGTCGGTGACCCGCTGCCGCGGATCTGCTGAGCAGGGAGACGCCCGCAGCATGCACGAGCTGGCCATCGCGCAGGGGATCATCGACACGGTGACCGACCGGCTGCCCGGCAGCCGGGTCAGCCTGGTGTCGCTCGAGATCGGGCCGCTGTCCGGGGTGGTGGCCGACGCGCTGCTGTTCTGCTTCGACCTGGCCACCGAGGGGACCGGGCTGGCCGGCGCCCGGCTGGAGATCAGCGCGCCGCCCGCCCGCTGCCGCTGCCGGGAGTGCGGGAGCGAGTTCTCACCGGACGGGCCGCTCCCGCTCTGCCCGTGCGGGAGCGCGGACACCGAGATCCTGTCCGGCCAGGACCTGCGGATCACCGCGGTGAAGGTGGCGGCCTGACATGTGCGGGACGTGCGGCTGCGGGGAGGGGTACCGGCTCGACGGTCAGCTGCGGCACGAGCACGACGGGCTCGCGCACACGCACGGCGAGCATGGGCACGAGCATGACGGGCTCTCCCGCGAGACGGCGGGGAGCGGCGGCCAGACCGTGCTGCTGCAGGAAAAGGTGCTGGCAAAGAACGACGCGCTGGCGGCGCGCAACCGGGAGTGGCTGCGGCAGCGGGGCGTGCTGGCCGTCAACCTGATGAGCTCGCCCGGGTCCGGTAAGACCACCCTGCTGGAGCGCACCGCCGCCGGCCAGGCCGGCGCCGCCATCTCGGTCATCGAAGGAGACCAGGAGACCGACCTGGACGCCAGCCGGATCCGGGCGGCCGGCTGCCGGGTGCGGCAGATCAACACCGGCACCGGCTGCCACCTCGACGCCGCCATGGTCGCGGACGGGCTGCGGGCGCTCGACCCGCCGGCCGGCTCGCTGCTGGTGATCGAGAACGTCGGGAACCTGGTCTGCCCGGCCCTGTTCGACCTGGGCGAGACGGCCCGGGTGGTGCTCGCCTCGGTGACCGAGGGCGCCGACAAGCCGGTGAAGTACCCGCACATGTTCCGCCGCGCCGACCTGGTGCTGATCACCAAGGCCGACCTGCTCCCGTACCTGGACTTCGACGTGGCGCAGTGCCGGGCCTGGATCGGCCAGGTCGCTCCCCGGGCCACCGTGCTGGAACTGTCCGCCCGCACCGGCGATGGCATGCGGGCCTGGTACGACTGGCTGGCCGGGCACGGCCAGCCGCCGCCGTCAGGCTGACCGGTCCCTGGCGGCCGCCACCACGGCCTGGCCGAGGCTGATCCCACCGTCGTTGCACGGGACCCGGGAGTGCACCAGCACCCGGAACCCGCGTGCCTCCAGCCTGGCCGTCACCTCGGTCAGCAGCAGCAGGTTCTGGAACACCCCGCCCGACAGCGCCACCGTGCCCAGCCCGTGCCGCTGCGCCAGCAGCAGGCAGCCGTCCTCGATCAGGGCGGCCACGCCGTGATGGAACCGCGCCGCTATGACCGGCGGCGGCACGCCGGCGGCGAGATCGCCGGCCGCGGCGGCGATGAGATCGCCGGCGCGGGCCAGGAACGGTTCCCGCGGGTCGATCCGGGCCCGGTAGCCGCCAGGTTGCGCCGGGGCGGCGAGCTGCTCGAGCTCGATCGCGGCCTGCCCCTCGTAGTTGATCGCGTCCCGCACCCCGAGCAGCGCGGCGGCCGCGTCGAACAGCCGCCCGGCGCTGGAGGTGAGCGGGGCGCTGACCCCGGCCCGGGCCAGCGACAGCACCGCGGGCCAGTGCCGCTCGTTCCGCCGGGCCACGGCCAGGCCGTCCGGATGGCCGCCGGGGAACGCGGCAGCCAGGTAGGCGGCCGCCATCCGCCATGGCTGCCGGATGGCGGCGGCCCCGCCCGGCATCGGCACCGGCGCCAGGTGCCCGGCCCGCTCGAAGCCGGCCAGCCCGGCCAGCAGGAATTCACCGCCCCAGATGGTGCCGTCGGGGCCGTACCCGGTGCCGTCGAAGGCCACCCCGATGACCGGGCCGTCCTCGCCGTTGTCGGCCAGGCAGGCGGCGATGTGCGCGTGATGATGCTGCACGCCGGTGAGGTCCACGCCGGCCAGCTCCAGCGCGTACTTGCTGGACAGGTAGTCCGGGTGCAGGTCGTACGCGACCACCCCGGGCTCGATCCCGAACAGCCGCCGGAAGTGCTCGATGCCCTCGGTGAACGAGGCCAGCGTCTCGGCGTTTTCCAGGTCCCCGATGTGGTGCGAGACGACCGCGTGATCGCCTTTCGCCAGGCAGAAGGTGTTCTTGAGCTCGGCACCGCAGGCCAGCACCGGCCGCGGGAAGGCGGGCCGGACCCGCACCGGTTCGGGCACGTACCCGCGCGAGCGCCGGAGCAGCATCTCCCGCCCCCGGAACTCCCGCACCACCGAGTCGTCGGTCCGGATATGGATCGGGCGGTCGTGGGTGAGGAACGCGTCGGCGATCTCCGCCAGCCGCGTCAGCGCGTCCTCGTCCCGGTAGGCGATCGGCTCGTCCGAGACGTTGCCGCTGGTCAGCACGATCGGGCGGGCGACGGCAGCGAGCAGCAGGTGGTGCAGCGGCGTGTACGGGAGCATGACCCCCAGCTGCCGGTTTCCGGGCGCCACCGCGTCCGCGACCGGCGCCCCGCCCCGCCGCGGCAGCAGCACGACCGGCCGCCGCGGGCTGGTCAGCAGGCCCGCCGCGGCCTCGTCCACCTCGCACAGCTGCCGGGCCGCCGCCAGGTCCGCGGCCATCACCGCGAACGGCTTGTCCTCCCGGTGCTTGCGCGCTCGCAGGGCGGCGGCCGCGTCCTGGCTGGCCGCGTCCACCGCCAGGTGGTAGCCGCCAAGCCCCTTGACGGCGAGCACCTTCCCCTGCCGGAGCAGCCCGGCCGCGCCGGGCAGCGGATCTCCGGGAAGCTCAGCGCCATCCGGGGTGATGAGACTGAGCCGGGGGCCGCACGCCGGGCAGCAGGTCGGCTGGGCGTGGAACCGGCGGTCGGCCGGGTCGTGATACTCGGCCGCGCACCGCTCGCACATGGCGAAACCCGCCATGGTGGTAAACGGCCGGTCATAGGGGACGTCGCGGACGATCGTGAACCGCGGCCCGCAGTTGGTGCAGTTGATGAACGGGTAGCCGGACCGGCGGCCGGCCGGGTCGGCCAGCTCGGCAAGGCAATCGGCGCAGGTCGCGGAGTCGGCCGACACCAGCACCCGCCGCTGCCCGCCGGGCACGCTGGCCGCGATCACGAACGATCCGCCGCCGTCCGGGGTCATGGCCGCGGTGGTCACCCGGTCGATCCTGGCCAGCGGGGG
>DASQSC010000236.1:0-7799 GCA_035642555.1 Streptosporangiaceae bacterium
AGGATCACCGAGCAAGCGTCGCCGGCTCGTGGGCGAGGAGGGATTTGAACCCTCACGTCCTTGCGGACACACGGACCTGAACCGTGCGCGTCTGCCGTTCCGCCACCCGCCCGGGGCAACGAGACAGGTTAGCACGCCCCCGAGCTAACCCGAACCGCCGATACCATCAGATGCGAGCGGGCGTAAGGAGGTACCCGGTGGGAGTGCTGCAGCGCTTCGAGCGAAGGCTCGAGGGTATGGTCGAGGGTGCCTTTGCGCGTGCGTTCAAGTCAGAACTGGAACCGGTCGAGGTCGCCAGCGCCGTCCAGCGCGAGATGGATGACCGGGCCGCGATCGTCGCCCAGGGCCGGACCCTGGTGCCGAACGACTTCGTGGTGGAAATCTCCGAGACCGACTACGAGCGGCTCGAGGTCTACGCCGACAGCCTCGGCGTCGAGCTCGCCACGCTGGCCCGCGAGTATGCGCGGGAACAGGGCTACTCCTTTGTGGGCCCGGTGCGGATGCGCTTCGAGGGCGTGCCGGACCTGACCACGGGGACGTTCCGGATCCGGTCCGGGGTCATCCGCGGCACCACCGTGGAGGGCGGGGAGATCCGGCGGCCCGTCAGCGACCTGCCGCAGGAACGCGGCGCGTTCGGCGGCCGTCCCAGGCTGCTCGTCTCCGGGCCCGACGCCGGGGCCGACGGCGGCAGCCAGCGCACCTACGAGCTGACCGGGCCGGTCACCATGCTCGGCCGGGGCACCGACTGCGACCTGCGGCTGGTCGACCCCGGAGTGTCACGCCACCACGCGGAGTTGCGGGTGGAAGACGACGAGGTGGTGCTGATCGACCTAGGCTCGACCAACGGAACGTTCGTGAATGGCCAGCCGGTACGGCGGGTAGTGCTCGCCGATGGCACGCGGGTCACGCTCGGGCGGACCACGCTGGTATTCCGGAGGGACGGTATCCACTGACCCTGGCATAGCCCACACTGTCGTAGACCCCAGCCTTCCGCCCTGCCGGTCAAGGCCAGCTGAGGAACATGATCGGATGAATGCGCTCACCCTCACCCTTATCAGGGTCGCTTTCCTCGCGGTCCTGTGGCTGTTCGTGATCGCGGCTGTCGGCGTGGTGCGCACTGACCTGTTCGGCCACACGCTTTCCGCCCGCCAGCAGCGACGGCAGCAGCGCCAGCAGCGCCAGCAGCAGCGCGCCAGGCCGCAGCGCCCGCCCCGGCCCGCCCGGGCGTCGCGGGGTGCGCCGCATCAGATGGTGGTCACCGCGGGCTCGCTGGCGGGGACCACGCTGGAGCTAGGTGATCAGCAAATCACCATCGGCCGGGCTAATGATGCCACGCTCGTACTCACCGACGACTACGCTTCCACCCGACATGCCCGGCTGTTTCCGCAAGACGGCCAGTGGATCGTCGAGGATCTCGGGTCCACCAATGGCACGTACCTTGACCGGCAGAAGGTGGCCCACCCAACACCGGTACCCACCGGGGTGCCGATCCGCATCGGCAAGACCGTTCTGGAACTTCGCAGATGACACTCGCACTCCAATACGCGGTCCGCTCGGACGTCGGCCTGCTCCGCGAGGGCAACGAGGACGCCGCCTACGCGGGCCCGCACATGCTCGCCGTCGCGGACGGCATGGGGGGTCACGCCGCCGGGGAGATCGCCTCCGCGGTGGCCATCGAAGAGGTTTCCCGGCTCGACGGCGAGATGCCGGTCAGCGAACTGCTCAACGCGCTGGCGAAGACGGTCGCGGGGGCCAACCACCGGCTGCACGAGATGGTCACGGCCAACCCGGCCATCGGCGGGATGGGCACCACGCTGATCGCCACCTTGTGGTCCGGCTCCCGGTTCGCGCTCTGCCACATCGGGGATTCCCGGGCCTACCTGCTGCGCGACGGCGACCTGTTCCAGATCACGCATGATCACACGCTGGTGCAGTCCCTGATCGACGACGGCCGCATCACCCCCGACGAGGCCGCGACCCACCCCCAGCGGTCGCTGCTGCTGCGGGCGCTCGACGGCAGCCCGGACGCCGAGCCCGACCTCGACCTGCGCGAGGCGCGGGAGGGCGACAGGTACCTGCTCTGCTCGGACGGCCTGTCCGGCGTGGTGAGCGAGGAGACCCTGCACGCCACCCTGGCGAACGTGGCCCAGCTGGACGAGGCCGTGCTGCAGCTGACCGAGCTGGCGATCAAGGGCGGCGGTCCTGACAACATCACCACGATCGTGGCCGACGTGGTGGACAGCGCCCTCGGCACGCTTCCGCCCACCAGCACCCCGGTCTTCGCCGGCGCGGCTTCCAACAGCGGCGCCGGGACCCTGCTGCGCACCGACAGCCCCGCCGGGCGCGCCCACGCGATAACCCAGACCCAGCCGCAGCCGGCGATCGCGGTCGACCACGACGACCCGGCCCCGGCCCCGCGGGCTGCCCGCTCCGGCCGCGGCGCGCCCAGGGCCCGGCGCCGATGGCCGATCGTCACCTCGGTGCTGATCCTGCTGCTGGCGCTGATCATCGGCGGCACCTATGCGGCCTGGCGGTACACGCAGGGGCAGTACTACGTGGGCGCGGTCAACGGCCAGGTCACGATCTTCCGCGGCGTGAACCAGAACGTGGCCGGGATCAGCCTGTCGCACGTCTACCGCCCGACCGGGATCCCGCTGGCCGAGGTGCCCATGTCGGACCAGTCGTCGATCCTGGGCACGATCTCCGCCAGCGGCCTGGCGGGGGCGATGCAGATCGTCGGCACCATCCGCACCGACTACCAGCGGTGCCACAATGCCTACCTCGCGCAGGCCGCCTACAAGCAGCAGCTGTCGACCTACCACACCAGGCTCGCCGCCTATAAGAAGCGGTATCACACGGTCAAGCCCGTGCGATCGCACCACAAGACCGTGGCCACGCCGCCGAAGGCCCCCAAGCAGCCGGCCCCCATCCCGTCGGACTGCCCGGCCGCGCCAGCCTCCGTGGCCGGCGCGGGGGGCTCATCGTGAGTGCTGTCGCCCAGCCGGGCCAGCCGGGCGCCGCGGTAGGTGCCCGGTCCGGGTCCCCCGACGCCCAGCCGGGCCAGGCGGCACCGGTGCCGGTCCCGCGCGGCCGCCGCCGCACCGAACTGGTCATGCTGGCCTTCGCGGTGGGGGTGGTCCTCGCCGCCTACGCGAGCGCCGGGCTGGGCCTGAACGGCAAGGTACCCTCGGGCCTGGCCGGGTACGGGCTGGCGTTCGCCGCCCTGGTCCTCGTCGCCCACCTGGTGGTCCGCAGGCTGGCGCCGTGGGCGGATCCGCTGATGCTGCCGCTGGCCGCGCTGCTGAACGGGCTTGGCATCGTGATGATCTGGCGGTTGCAGCAGGCGGGCCATGGCGGTAACCCTGGCGTCGCGATCAGCACCATGACCTCGTCCACCACCACATTCCAGATCGCCTGGAGCGCGGCCGGGATCGCGGCCTTCGTGGCGGTGCTCGTCGTAATCCGGCAGCCGCGCACGCTGCAGCGCTACACCTACACGTTCGGCGCCATCGGGCTCGTCCTGCTGGTCCTACCGGCGCTGCCCGGCATCGGGAGCGAGGTGAACGGGGCCAGGGTGTGGATCAGCATCGGCGGCTTCTCGATCCAGCCCGGCGAGTTCGCCAAGCTGGCGCTGGCCGTGTTCTTCGCCGGCTATCTGGTGTCCAAGCGGGAGGTGCTGGCGCTGGCGGGCCGCCGGGTGCTCGGCATCGACCTGCCGCGGGCCCGGGACCTCGGGCCGGTGCTGATGGCCTGGGCCGCCAGCCTGCTGGTGCTGTTCTTCGAGACCGACATCGGCACCTCGGCCCTGTTCTTCGGCCTGTTCCTGGTCATGCTGTATGTGGCCACCCAGCGGACGTCCTGGCTGCTGATCGGCGGCGGGCTGTTCCTGGCCGGGGCGGTGGTGGCCGGCAAGTGGATCCCGCACGTGCATGAGCGGTTCCAGATCTGGCTGAACCCGTTTCTCGGCAGCCGCCCCTACGGCAGCGCCTACCAGCTCGTGCAGGGCCTGTACGGGATGGGGTTCGGCGGCGTGCTGGGGACCGGGCTCGGCCACGGCCAGCCTTACGTGACGCCGCTGGTGCAGAGCGACTTCATCATCACCGCGTTCGGCGAGGAACTGGGCCTGACCGGGCTGATGGCGCTGCTGCTGATCTACGGGCTGATCGTCCAGCGCGGGCTGCGCGCCGCGGTCGCGGTACGGGACCCGTTCTCGAAGCTGATGGCCTGCGGCCTCGCCTTCGTCCTGGCCGTGCAGGTGTTCGTGATCGTGGGCGGGGTCACCCGGCTGATCCCGCTGACCGGGATCACCACCCCGTTCCTGTCCCAGGGCGGATCGTCGCTGGTCGCGAGCTGGATGATGATGGCGCTGCTGATGCGGGTCAGTGACACGGCCCGGCGGCCGGCGCCGCAGCCGATCCAGGACGAGGGCATGACCCAGGTGGTGAGAACCGGGTGAACCATGCCCTCCGCCGCATCTCGCTACTCGTGCTGGCGCTGTTCCTGGCGCTGCTGGTGAACGCGAACTACGTGCAGGCGTTCCAGTCCAGCTCGCTGGCGAGCGATCCAGGGAACGGGCGCACGTTCTCGCAGCAGTTCCAGTACCAGCGGGGCTCGATCGTGACCGCGGACGGCAAGACGGTCGCCAAGTCGGTGCCGGTCAAGCACGGCACGTTCAGCTATCAGCGGGCGTACCCCTACGGCAAGCTGTACGCCCCGGCGACCGGGTTCTTCCCGGTGAACGGCACGCCTACGGGCATCGAGCTGGCCGAGAACAAGCTGCTGTCAGGAAACGACCCGACACTGGCCGTGCGCAACCTGGTGGACATGGTCACGGGGAAGCCCAAGAAGGGCGCGACGGTCCAGCTGACCATCAACTCGGCAGCGCAGCAGGCCGCCTACAACGCCCTGAAGTCGATCCACCGGCCCGCCGGCGTGGTGGCGATCGACCCGTCCACGGGCGCGATCCTGGCCATGGCCTCATACCCGAGCTATGACCCGAACCAGCTGGCCACGCTCAACGGCAATAAGTTCAACCGGGTCGACAAGGGGCTGCTCTCCGACCCGGCGCAGCCGCTGATCAACCGGGCCATCAACGCGACCTTCCCGCCCGGCTCCACCTTCAAGGTGGTCACGGCCAGCACCGCGATCGGGACCGGGAAGTACAACTCGAGCACGCCCATCTTCGCGCCCACCAACCTGAATCTGCCGGACAGCAACAAGCAGCTGATCAACTTCGATAACGAGCCGTGCGACGGCGGCAGGCCGCCGATGATCTACGCCTTCACCGTCTCCTGTAACACCGCGTTCGGGAACCTGGGCATGAAGGTGGGCGGCGGCAAGCTGCATCGGCAGGCGGAGAAGTTCGGCTTCAACAATCAGGGCCTGAAGATCCCGCTGCCGGTCTCGGCGAGCAGCTTCCCGCGGGTCTCGGACCCCGCGTTCACTGCTTACGCGTCGATCGGCCAGTTCAACGACACCGAGACCCCGCTGCAGGAGGCGATGGTGGCCGCCGCCATCGCCAACCACGGCACGCTGATGAAGCCCTACCTGGTTCAGAAGGTGACGGCGCCCGACCTCACGTCGCTGGAGTCGACACAACCCGCCGTGCTGAGCCAGGCGGTGAGCTCCCAGGTGGCCTCCGAGGTGACGAAGATGATGACCGACGTGACGCAGCAGCCTGACGGGACGGCCCACGCGTCCGCTGGCACCGCTGCCAGCGGCGGCACAGTCATCGCGGCCAAGACCGGAACCGCCCAGAACGGGATCAACAACGTCGGGCTGGACGACGCGGTATTCACCAGTTTCGCGCCGGCCAGCAACCCGAAGATAGCCGTCGGCGTCATCGTGAAGGGCGGCGGTCTCGGTGCCGACGCCTCTGCTCCGGTGGCTGTGCAGATTATCCGGGCCTACCTGGCGTCGCAGAGAGGATGAAAGTGCTGGCAGGCGGATGATAAGGGACAGCCACGCAGGTGAAGGCGGCTCCCCGGCGCGGAATCCAGGGGCGCTGCCCGACGGCTGACTACGACCAGGACGGTTACGGACGTGCGAGACATGACACAGCCCCGGTTGCTTGGCGGCCGCTACGAGCTTGACGGGATCGTGGGGCGCGGCGGTATGGCCGAGGTCTACCGAGCACGCGACATCCGCCTCGACCGCGTGGTCGCGGTGAAGACCCTGCGCGACGACCTAGCTAGGGACGCCACCTTCCAGGCCCGGTTCCGGCGCGAGGCCCAGTCAGCCGCCTCGCTCAACAACCCGTCGATCGTGGCCGTGTACGACACCGGCGAGGACAACGCCGGGCCTGCTCACGTCCCGTACATCGTGATGGAATTCGTGGACGGGCAGACGCTGCGGGACCTGCTGCGCGACGACCGGCGGCTGATGCCGGAGCGTGCGCTGGAGATCACCGACGGCGTGCTGCGGGCGCTTGACTACAGCCACCGGAACGGGATCGTCCACCGGGACATCAAGCCGGGGAACGTCATGCTCACCCGCAACGGCGACGTCAAGGTCATGGACTTCGGTATCGCCCGGGCCGTGAGCGACGCCCAGGCCACGATGACCCAGACCGCGCAGGTGATCGGGACCGCCCAGTACCTGTCGCCGGAGCAGGCCCGCGGCGAGCGGGTGGACGCTCGCAGCGATCTGTACTCGACCGGCTGCCTGCTGTACGAACTGCTCACCGGACGGCCCCCGTTCCTCGGTGATTCCCCGGTCGCTATCGCCTACCAGCACGTGCGGGAGAACCCGGTTCCCCCGTCCCGGCTGGACCCGGAGATCCCGCCGTGGGCCGATGCGATCGTGCTCCGGGCCATGGCCAAGAACCCGGCCGAGCGTTACCAGTCGGCCGCCGAGATGGGCACCGACATCAAGCGGGCGCTGTCCGGGGTGCCGGTGGCGGCGCCCACCGAGATGTACGGCCGGACCCAGCGGATGGGGCCGGCCACCGGCATGGGCGGCCCGACCTCCGCCATCCCTGGCTATCAGTACGGCCCCCAGGAGGACGGCTACGACGACGAGGCGGATCAGCGCCGGCGCCGCCGCCGCACGATCCTGCTCTGGGTGCTGGGGGTGCTCATCGTCCTCGCCGTGGTCGGCGGGCTCGCCTACGCCGTGCTCGGCGGCGGGAGCAGCAAGGCCGTGCCGCAGGTGAACGGGGAGACCTATCACCAGGCCGTCAAGGACATCAAGGCAGCCGGCCTCAAGTCCACCCTGCGCTTCCAGCCGAACCCGACGGTCGCCAAGAACATCGTGATCAAGACGAACCCGCCGAACGGGAACAAGGTCGCGGCCGGCACCACGGTGACGGTATTCGTGTCCAAGGGGCCGCGGAAGGTCTCGGTCCCGGACGTGACCGGGCAGCCGGTGTCGGATGCGACCAACCTGCTCAAGAGCAAGGGCTTCCAGGTCACACAGAAGACGCTGCAGAATTCCACCGCCAAGCCGAACACGGTGATCCGCCAGTCGCCGTCCGGGAACACATCGGCGGTCAAGGGCAGCACGGTCACGATCTTCGTCTCGCCCGGCGGGGCGCAGATCCCGAACGTCGTCAACGAGAACGTCCAGCTGGCCGAGGGCCAGTTGCAGAACGAGGGCTTCACCAACATCAACATCGTTCACGTCTCGGCGCCCGGGGTCCAGGACGGCACCGTGGTGCAGCAGTCCCCGCACGCGGGTCACACGGTCTCGCTGGCCACCCAGATCACCCTCACGGTGGCGAAGACCCAGCCGACCACAGCGCCCCCGACACCCACCCCGACCCCGACGTCCATCTTCCCCACCCCGACCCCCACCCCGAC
>DASQSC010000237.1:0-7470 GCA_035642555.1 Streptosporangiaceae bacterium
CGCGTGATCCACGGCCATGGCGCGGGTCAGGCCGATCACTCCCGCCTTGGCGGCCTGGTAGGCAGGGCTGCCCGCCCCGCCTACCAGGCCGTACTGAGAGCTCACGGTGACGATCCTGCCCCCGCCGCCGGCCCGCAGGAACCTGAGCGCCTCCCGGCAGACGTGGAAGGTGCCCGAGAGGTTCACCGCCAGCGTGCGGTTCCACTCCTCCTCGGCGGTCTGGCCGACATCGCCGGTATACCCGCCGATCCCGGCGGCGGTGACCACGCCGCCGAGCCGGCCGGACGCCCCCGCCGCCTCCGCGACGGCCGCCCGGACCTGCGGCGGGTCGGCGACGTCGGCCGCCACCGCGGTGGTGCGGGCCTGCTCGGCGGGGCTCAGCCCGGCGATCCAGCGCCGCAGGCCGGGGCCGTCCCGGTCGAGCGCGGCGACCTCGGCTCCCTCGGACAGGCAGCGGGCCGCGACGGCCTGGCCGATCCCGGAGGCGGCACCGGTGACAAGTACCCGCGAACCGGTCAGCAAGCGCCCCCGGGCCGGGCTCCCGCTCCCGGCCGGCGTAGCGTCTGATGACCCTGTGCGCACGGGAGAACTATCCCGCACAGCGGGCTCAGCCGCGACCGCTGCGGCCTGCGGCTCTGGGGCGGGATCCCCGGAGATCGTTGCACTCGGCTGCGAAGCAGGTAAGAATCAACCGCTATGTACTAGAGCACTACCCGTAGTCATCGCGATGCGGGTGATGACCGGAGACTGGAAGTGGTGGAAGAGTGGCGCAGTACCTGCTGAAGCGGCTGGGGCTTGCGCTGCTGACCTTGGTCCTGCTGAGCCTCATCATCTTCGTCGCCGGATCGGTGCTGCCGGGCAATCCCGGCCGGGCCATCCTCGGCCCGTTCGCCTCTCAGCACGCCGTTCAGGCCCTGAACCAGCGGCTCGGCCTCAACCGCCCGATCATCAGCCAGTACTGGAGCTGGGTAACCGGCTTGTTCCGGGGCGACCTGGGCACCTCGTACCAGTTCCGGGCGCCGGTGAGCTCCTTCCTGGTTCCCGCCCTGGAGCGCTCGCTCAAGCTGGCGGCGGTCGCGTTCGTGATCGTGGTCCCGGTCAGCATCATCGCCGGGGTGATAGCCGCGCTCAAGCGCGGCCGGGCCATCGACCGGACCATCAGCGTGACCGGCCTGTCCCTGTCGACCGTCCCGGAGTTCGTCTCCGGGATCGTGCTGATCGTGGTCTTCGCGATCGGGCTGAAGGTGCTCCCGGTCACCGCGAACCCTCCCGCCGGCACCTCGCCGCCCGCCCAGCTCCGCTACTTGATCCTGCCGGCGATCCCCCTGGTGTTCATCCTGTTCGGCTACATCGCCCGGATGACGCGGGCGGGCACGCTCGAGGCGCTCGACTCCGACTATGTCCGGACCGCCACCCTCAAAGGGCTGTCCTACCCGGTGGTGATCCGGCGCCATGTCCTGCGCAATTCGCTCCTGCCCACCATCACCGTGGTGGCCACCCAGACCGGCTACCTGATCGGGGGCCTCGTGGTCGTCGAGACGTTGTTCAACTATCCGGGTCTCGGCAGGCTGATCTTCACTGCCGCCAACAACAAGGACTTCCCGATGCTGGAGGCGGGCGTACTGGTCATCGGCGTCGTGTACCTCGCGGCGACCCTGATCGCAGACATCCTGTACACCGTGCTGAACCCCCGGATCCGGCTGCAGCGGGCCGAGTGATGAGCGAAGAGGAACGCCGCGGCACACCCGTCGCCTCGGCGGCGGCGGGTTCCCCGCTGGAGCCCGTGTCCACGGTCAGCGCGCCCGCGGACGAAGGCCGGCTTCCGTCCGCTGGCGGCACGCTCGACACCTCCGCCCGGGCCATCCGCCGGGAGAACCTGCGGCAGCTGGTGCGCTCCAAGGCGTTCATCACCGGGGCGATCCTGCTCCTCTGGTGGATCGTCTGCGCCGTGCTCGGAACCGTGTTCAGCCCCTACAACCCGGTGCACGGGAGCCTGACCGCATTCAACGCCGCGCCGTCCGGCGCCCACTGGTTCGGCACCGACTCGCTGGGGCGGGACGTGTTCTCCCGGGTCATCACGGGAGCCAGGGACATTCTCATCATCGCGCCGCTGGCAACGCTGCTCGGCACCGTGATCGGCACCTGCATCGGCCTGGTGCAGGGCTATTTCCGGGGGGTGACGGACAACGTGATCGGCCGGGTCGTTGAGGCCGTGCTCGCCCTCCCGGTCGTGATCGTGGCATTCCTGTTCGTGGTGGCGCTGGGTCCCTCGGCGCCCACCCTGATCATTGTCATCGGCGTGGTGTTCGGGCTGCTCATCGCCCGGACAGTGCGGACGGCGGTGCTCCAGGAACGGGAACTCGACTACATTGCCGTCGCCCGGCTCCGGGACGAGAGCAACTCCCACATCATGTTCGTCGAGATACTGCCGAACGTGCTCGGTCCCATCCTCGTCGAGTTCACCGTCCGGCTCGGATACGCGATCTTCACCGTTGCGACCCTGTCGTTCCTGGGCTTCGGTATCCAGCCGCCGACGCCGGACTGGGGCGGCGACGTCGCGAGCAGCTACCAGTACCTGGCGGCCGGTTACTGGTGGGAGACCCTCTTCCCGGCGCTGGCGATCGCCTCGCTGGTGGTCGCCATCAACCTCATTGCCGACTCCACCGAGGCGGTGGTCATCCAGTGACCCTGAGCGCTTCCCTCCCTCCCGGCAGCCAGCAGGCCGGAGGACTGGTACTGGACGCCGCGGACCTCGGCGTGAGCTACACGGTCCGCGGTGCCGAGCGGCAGGCGGTGCGGGGGGTTTCGTTCCAGATCCGGCCGAGGGAGTCGTTCGGGCTGGTCGGAGAGTCCGGCTGCGGCAAGACGACGATCGCGCTCGCCATCGCCCGCTACCTGCCGCGGAACGGGAAGATCAGTTCCGGCTCGGTCACGGTGGCCGGCCAGGACGTGGCGTCGCTGACCGGGGACGCCCTGCGCAGGCTGCGGGCGCGGACGGTGTCCATGGTGTACCAGGAACCCGGCCGGGCGCTCAATCCCTCCATCCGGGTCGGCCGCCAGGTGTCCGAGGTGTTCGAGGTCGCAGGCCTGAGCCGGGCGGACGCGGCCGGGCGGGCCGAGGAGATGCTGCGGAAGGTGCAGATCTCCGACCCCGGCCGGGTGCTGCGCTCGTATCCGCACCAGCTCTCCGGCGGGATGCTGCAGCGGGTCATCATCGCGATGGCGCTCGCCGCCGAGCCGGCCCTGCTGATCCTGGATGAGCCCACGACAGCGCTGGACGCCACGGTCGAGGCGGAGATTCTCGAGCTCGTCTCCGCGCTGCGGGAGGAGTTCCACACCGCGGTGCTGTTCATCAGCCACAACCTTGCCGTGATCGCCAAGATGTGCGATCGGGTCGGCGTGATGTACGCGGGCGAGCTGGTGGAGGAGGGCCCGGCCAGGGAGGTCTTCGAACAGCCCAGTCACCCGTACACGGTGGGGCTGCTCCGGTGCATCCCTGGCCGGGGGCAGCGCAAGGATCACGGCCGCCTGGATACCATCCCCGGCTTCCTCCCCGGCCCCGGCGAGACGCCCGCCGCCTGCATCTTCGCCCCTCGCTGCGCGCTCGCCGACCAGCGCTGCCGGGAGGAAGCGCCGCCGATGTACCCGGTGAACGGCGCCCGGGCCGCCCGCTGCCACTACCACGAGCGAGCGGGGACCCTGCCACGGGCCACGCCGGAGGAGGCGCAGATCCCGCCACCGGATCGCGGCCAGGAACCTCTCATCTCGCTCCGCGGGGTGTCCAAGACCTACACGGCCCACCGGGAGCGCGTGCACGCCCTCACCGGGATCGACCTCGACCTGCATCTCGGGGAGACACTCGGGCTGGTCGGCGAGTCCGGCAGCGGGAAGACCACGCTCGCCCGGGTCCTGCTCGGCCTGACATCCCCGGACGAGGGCTCGGCGCTGGAGCTGTCGGGCTCCGCCCTGGCGCCCGACGCGGCCCGCCGGAGCCGCGATCAGCTCCGGTCGATGCAGATCATCTTCCAGAACCCCGATTCGGCGCTGAATCGCCGGCATAGCGTGCGGCACCTGATCGGGCGGGCCCTGACCAAGCTGGCCGGGCTCACCGGGGCGGAACGCGAGGCCAGGCTGCAGGAGATCATCAGGGCGGTCCGGATGGAGCCGCGGCAGCTGGGGCTGCGCCCGGCTCAGCTCTCCGGGGGGCTCAAGCAGCGCACCGCCATCGCGCGCGCGTTCGCCGGGAATCCCCGGATCCTGGTCTGCGACGAGCCCACGTCCGCGCTCGACGTGTCGGTGCAGGCGGCGATCCTCAATTTGCTCGGTGACCTGCAGGGCAAGAACCGGGTGACCTACCTGTTCATCTCCCACGACCTCGGCGTGGTCCGCTACCTGTCGGACCGGATCGCCGTCCTCTACCTCGGCCGCCTGCAGGAGTACGGTGACGCCGACATGGTGTTCTCGGCTCCGCATCATCCGTACACCGAGGCGCTGCTCTCGGCCGTGCCGCGGCTGGGGGGGATGCCTGGCGAACGCATCATCCTGAAAGGTGAAATACCCAGCCCGGCTCACCCGCCGTCGGGATGCGTGTTCCACACCCGCTGCCCCCGGCGGCTGGCCAGCGGGGTGTGCGAGTCGGAGGAGCCCCCGCTGGCGGAGGTGGAACCGGGCCACTTCATGCGGTGCCACATCCCGGTGGCCGAATTGCGGATGCTGCAGAGTGTTGAGACTCAATAACATTTTCGGTCTCAGGTGATTATCTCCGCTACCTTTGGTGCACAAGTTCGGGTGATTCCGGCGTTTAACCGCGTCAGCCCTATGAACATGACAGCAAGTTCCCGTGGAGGGTGTGATGGACGGCAACCGTCCCAAGAAGATTGACCACGCACGGCTTGACGATCTCCGGCGTGGCCGGGGGCCGGTCCAGGAACATGTGATCGACGAGTTCGTCGCCGGGCGGCTGTCGAGGCGGGACTTCCTGCGCCGGGGCAGCGCGATCGGCCTGTCGATGCCCCTCCTCGGCGGCATCCTGGCCGCCTGCGGCGGATCGATCCCGGGCAGCGGCAGCGGCTCGGGTGCGCAGCCGAAGGGCAAGGCAGGCGCCACCATCAAGGCGGGGATCTACGTCCCGGCAGCCGCCATCAACCCGATCACCATCGCCGACCAGGGCGGCCTCCAGCTGATCGGCAATGTCGGCGAGTTCCTCGTCTTCACCGACCACCAGAACAACTACCACCCGTGGCTGGCGGAGAGCTGGAGCCCGAACGCCGACGCCTCGGTGTGGACCTTCAAGATCCGCCAGGGCGTGAAGTTCAACGACGGCACGCCGATGACGGTCGACGACGTCGTCTACAGCTTCAAGACCCAGAGTGACCCGAAGAGCTCGGCCAACGCGCTGTCGGTCTTCGGCGGCACGCTGTCCCCGGACGGGGTGAAGAAGGTCGACGACACCACGGTGGCCTTCCACCTCGATGCCCCGGACGGCAACTTCGTGGACGCGGTGTCCGAGGACAACTACAACATGATCATCGTGCCGAAGGGCTTCGACTACGGCGACTACCAGAAGAAATTCCCCGGCACCGGCCGGCTCATGAAGGAGAGCTACACGCCCAACCAGGGCGCCGTCTACGTCCCGAACCCGCACTACTGGGGCAGCAAGGCGCTGCCGTCCAGGGTCGAGTTCACCTTCTACGCCGAGGAGGCGCCGATGGCGGCCGCCCTCCAGGCGGGGTCGATCGACGCCATGGACCAGTTCTCCGTCGCCACCAGCCCGCAGCTGCTGAACGGCAGCCTCAACGTGATCAGCCTGAAGGCGGCCACGCACCGTGAGCTGTCGATGCGCAACGACATGGGGCCGTTCAAGAACAAGCTGGTGCGGCAGGCGATCGCCCTCACCCTCGACCGGCCCGCCATCGTGGCGGCGCTGTTCAAGGACCAGGCGGTGGTGGGGAACGACAGCCCGTTTGCCCCGACCTTCAAGTCCTACGAGCCGGGCGTCCCGCAGCGGAAGAAGGACCTGGCCCGTGCGAAGCAGCTGCTGGCCCAGGCCGGGGTCGGCCGGGGCTTCTCGACCCCCCTGCTCACCGAGACGACCCAGGAGATCCCGCACTTCGCGCAGATCGTCAAGCAGTCGGCGGCCCAGATCGGGGTGGACATCAAGCTCACCATCGAGACGCCAACGAAGTATTACGGCCAGGCGGTGTTCGGGAAGTCCGACTGGCTGGACGGCGAGATGAGCCTGGTTGACTACGGCGCCCGCGGGGTCCCGAACGTGTACCTGGAGGCGCCGTTGCAGTCGACCAACGCCAAGAGCGGGCAGGGCTCATGGAACGCCGCCCATTTCCACGACCCGGCCTACGACAAGCTCTCGAAGGAATTCGTCGCGGCGGTGGACGTGTCCACCCAGCGGAAGCTGGCCGGGCAGATTCAGCGGCTGCTGCTCGATGAGACCCCGATTATCTTCGCCTACTTCTACAATTACCTGACCGCCACCCAGAAGAACGTCACCGGCGTCTATCCGACGGCCCAGAGCCAGTTCTTCCTGTGGAACGCCGCGAAGAGCTGACCGTTCCTCCGGCCGCTCACGTCCCGGGCAGCCACTGCCCGGGACGTGACCGGCCGGGGACGTGACCGGCCGGGACGCTACAGGTTGCCCGCGTACTCCCGGTAGGACTCGGTGACGGCGGGATCCGTGCCCAGGAACGAGTGCTTCGACATGTCCGGGGAGTAGCGCGAGGCCGGGGGCACCTTGCCAGCGGCCTCGGCCACTGCCCGCACGTGCTGGGGTCCGGCCCCGCAGCAGACACCCAGGTAGCGCACCCCAAGGGCGAGCGCCTCGGTGGCGAACCGGCCGAGGTCATAGCGGGTGCAGGTAAACGGGTCAAGCCCGGCGGGGAACGCCTGTTCCCCGTCCCGCCAGGGATCACGCAGGGCCTGCATCGTCGGCTGCTCCTCGGTCGTCCGGTAGGGCACCGGGAGGGCGGCCACCTCGCAGGACACGGCCTGACGGACCCGCGCTAGCGCCGGCATCATCGTCCGAGGGCCGCGCGTGCAGTTGAGCCCGACCACGGTGGCGCCGGCCTGCTCAGCCTGGCTGCAGGCCTCCTCCGGGCTGACCCCCTCGCGCATGCTGCCGTCCCGGTGCACGGCGAAGGTCACCACCGCCGGCAGTCCGGCGGCCCGGATCGGTTCCAGGGCCAGCAGCGCTTCGCCGGCCCAGCTGAACGTCTCGGCGATGATGATGTCCGCCCCTGCCTCGACCGCCCAGCCCACCTGCTCCTCGAAGGCCCCCCGGACCTCCCGCGCCCTCGCCGCACCGGGCTCGTAGACGTTGGTGTTCGACAGGTTGCCAGCCAGCAGGGTGCCCGTCTCCCGGGCCACCCGGGCCGCGATGGCCAGGGCCTGCCGGTTCAGCGGCTCGAGAACCTGCTCCTTCCCGATCACCCGCAGCTTCTGCCGGTGGCCGTAATA
>DASQSC010000238.1:0-3102 GCA_035642555.1 Streptosporangiaceae bacterium
GCGGATCAGGCAGCGGCTGGGCGGGCGGCCGGTGTACGTGTCGGTCGACATCGATGTGCTCGACCCGGCGCACGCGCCCGGCACCGGAACCCCGGAGGCGGGCGGGATGAGCTCGCGCGAGCTGCTGGCGATCCTGCGCTCCCTTGCGGCCGGGCCGCTGATCGGAGCCGACATCGTGGAGGTGGCCCCCGCCTACGATCACGCGGAGATCACCGGGATCGCGGCCGCGCACGTAGGATATGAGCTGATCTCGGCGATGGCGCTCGCCAAGCCGGTGCCGGAGAGGTGAACCATGGCGATGACGGCCCCCGGGAAGTGGAGCGACCTCAGCGAGCGGACCCGCCGGATGCTCATAGCCATGGGCATTGCCGAGGGGTGCCTGAAGGCGGCGGCACTGATCGACATCAAGCGCCGGCCCTCTGACCAGATCCGGGGCAGGAAATGGGCCTGGGCGACCGCCGTCATCCTGGTGAACTCGCTCGGGGCGGTGCCGTTGTCGTACTTCGCCTTCGGCCGGCGCAGGCCTGGCCAGTAAATCCAGCGTCAGCTGAACCAGAACGCGCCCGGATACGTATTGGTAGTCGCGCGGCGGGTCTCAGTAACCGCACTCGAGCGAAGGAAGCCCAGATGATGAAGTCACTCCTCGTGCGCATTGCCACCCTCACCGCAACCGGGGCCCTGGCCGGAATGCTCGGACTTGCCCTGAGCGGCACCGCTGCCGCCTCGGCCACCGGCAACCAAGGGCAGCCCAACCAGTCGTGCGGCAGTTCCAACGCCATGACCACGCCCGGGAACGCCGCGTCCGCGCCGGGATCGGCCTTCAACCCGGACGGCAAGGCCGGCACGGTGTACGCGGGTGAGCAGCCGCAGAACTCGGGCAACCCGAACGCCGTGAGCCAGTACGACGTCGCCTGCTTCCAGGTGTCGCAGCACTAACAACTCGTGGTAGCCAGCGCGGCAGCCCGGTTAGCCCGGGTGGTTGACGAACGCGGTTACCTCGGCCAGCCCCGGCCGGTAGCCGTCGGTGGTGTCGACCCCGATCGACGGGGCGTCCACCGTCACCCGGTCGAACGCTGCGTGGGCACGTGCCTGCGCGGCCCGCTGGTTCCCGCCGGGATCTGCATGCACCCGGCGAAGCGGGTCCGCTGACGAGCGTCGCAGTATCCGGTCCGTCGCCACGTCCGCGTCCACCACGCACTGCACGATTCGGATCCGGGCGAGGCGCCGGAGCGGCTCCAGCCGGGGTCGCCATGTCTTGTCCTGGAAGGCCGCCTCGGCCACGGTCGTGACGCCGGCCCGCTGACGACCACCAGCACCGGAAGCGGCCTGGCTGCGGTTGGCACTATCGCATCGCCTCCGGTCCGGTTACCTGTGGCAGTGTCTGCCTGACAGGCCGGCTACGACGACCAGCCCTGGGAGACCAGCATGCCGTTTGCGGTCGAGTTGTTGCTTGACGAACGATCGGATCGGCGGGTCCGGCAGATCTGGGCCGCGCTGGACGAGCAGGGCATCACGTCACCCGGCGGCATCCCCGGGTCGGACTACCGGCCGCACGTTTCGCTGACGGTCTTCGAGGACGGCGACCCCGGCCAGGTGGCGGAGGTGCTCCGGCCGCTGCTGCGAACCGCCGGATGGCCGCCGCTCACGCTGGCCTCGCTCGGGTTCTTCCTCACGGCGGAGGCCGTTGCGTTCCTCGGCGTGGTCCCGACGGCGCGCCTTGTGAGCCTGCATCACATCGTCCACGAGGCAATCGAGCGGATTGTGGACGGGATCAATCCCTACTACCATCCGGACGCCCTGGTGCCGCACTGCACGCTGGCGACTGGCGTTCCCGACCAGGCACGTGTCACCGGCGTGGTGTCGCGTTCCCGGCTGCCGGTCGCCGCCGTCGCCGCCAGCGCGCACGTCATCGGCGACCCCGGCGGGCTCGGCCGGACTCGCATCTGCTGACCGGCATTCATGATCGTGGTGGATCAGGAGGGTTGCCGGCCGACCGATCCCACACGATCTCGGGTCGAGATCATAGGCGGAGCAGGCGCTGGCGGAGCGAGGACTCCAGCCGGGAGGCGAACCGGGCCTCCCGGGCCATGCCGTCCAGCACGCCCGCCGCGGCCAGTCGCACGAACGCGGGCTGGCCCGCCCGGGCCTTGGCGGTGATCGAGTCCGCGCACGCCTCGATCATCGGAGCGATGGTGGCGGGCAGGGCCGCCCGGCCGGCCCGGTCCAGCTGGTAGCCGTCGGCGAGCGCGGCCGCCCGCTCCAGCCGGTCCGGGATGCCCGGCCAGCCCCGCTCGCGCAGCACCTCGTCCGGCTGGAGCGGCGCGAACTGCCACACCGCGTAGCCGACGTCCCACAGCGGCTGCGAGACCCAGGCGCCATCCCAGTCGACGAACGCGACCGGCAGGCCGTCTGCGAAGACCGTGTTCCTGGGGGCGACGTCCCCGTGGCAGACAATCTGGCCGGGCCCGGGCAGCGGCGGTCCCTCCGGGAACGGCACCGGCGGCCGGTAGCCGGCCACGGCCCGGTGGTAGCGGCGCAGCAGCGCGCCGGTCGCGTGCACCGCCTCGGCGGTGACCAGGTGTTCCTGCGACGGGTCCGGCGACCAGCCCTCGATCCAGCTCACCACGCTGCGCCCGTGCTCGTCGCGGCCGAGGAAGCGCGGCGCCCCTTCGAAGCCGGCGTCCGCCAGGTGACGAAGCAGGTCGGCGGCGGCGGCGGAGGCCGGCCCGTCCGGGCGCCGGATGGTCCGGTCCACCCTGACCGCCCCGGTGATCAGCCCGCCCAGCGGGATCTCCCGATCGGCTCCCGGCACCTGCCCGCCCTCTGCTTCCTGCTGCCGCGCAACCACGTTCCCGGCCCCGGCCCGGGGCTACCACAGCATAGGGCCGCCCGCCCGGCCGCGACTGCGACCGTTCAAATATCACGGTTGACTTATATAAGCTGATGCTGAGACTATAGCCGCGTGCACGCGTTCGACGTCCTCGGCGATCCGGTCCGGCGGCGCATCCTGGAGCTGCTCGCCGCCGGGGAGGAGACGTCGGGGGCGGTCTGCGCGGTGATCCAGCGCGAGTTCGGGATCTCGCAGCCGGCCGTGTCGCAGCA
>DASQSC010000239.1:0-3748 GCA_035642555.1 Streptosporangiaceae bacterium
GGCGCACAGCGACGCCTCGCTGCGGACGATGCGGTGGCGGGCGGAGGTCAACAAGTCGGAGGGCGTCGACTCCGAGCTGATCGGGCCGGCCGAGATCAAGCGGCTGGTCCCGTTCCTCGACGTCACCACCGCGGCCCGGTACCCGGTGCTCGGCGCGCTCTACCACCCGCCTGGCGGCATCATCCGCCACGACGCGGTCGTCTGGGGGTACGCCAGGGGCGCCGCCGCCCGGGGCGTGCACATCCATCAGCAGACGGAGGTCACCGGCATCGATGTGGCCGGCGGCCGGGTACGCGGGGTCAGGACGGCTCAGGGTGACATCGCCACCCGCGTCGTGCTCAATGCCACCGCCGGCTGGTCCACGCTGGTCGCTGACATGGCCGGGGTCAGGCTGCCGGTGACGACCTACCCGCTGCAGGCGGCCGTGACCGAGCCGGTCAAGCCGTTCCTGTCCACCGTGGTCGTGTCCGGCACCCTGCACGTCTACGTAAGCCAGACCGACCGCGGCGAGCTCGTGCTCGGCGCGAGCGTGGACCCGTTCCCCTCCTACTCGATGCGGGGATCGCTGGAGTTCGCCGAAGGTGTCGCCGGGCACGTGCTGGAGCTCATGCCCGCCCTGGCCAAGGTCAGGCTGCTGCGGCAGTGGGCCGGGCTGTGCGACATGACCCCGGACTTCTCGCCGATCATGGGCACCACCGGTGTCGATGGCTTCCTGCTCGACGTGGGCTGGGGCACCTACGGGTTCAAGGCCGGACCGGTGTCGGGGGAGGCGATGGCGCAGTGCATCGCTTCCGGCCAGCCGCCCCCGATCATCGCCGCGTTCTCGCTGGAGAGGTTCGCCGCCGGCGCGCTCGTCGGCGAGAAAGGCGCGGCCGCCGTCGGCCACTGACCGGGGAGAACCCTTATGATCCTGCTGCCCTGCCCCTGGTGCGGGCCCCGCGACGCCTCCGAGTTCGCCCACGCCGGCGAGGTGACGCCGCGGCCCAGCCCGGCCACCGCATCCGCGGCGCAGTGGCGCGGCTACCTGTACCTGCGCGACAACCCCCGGGGCTGGGTCGCCGAGACCTGGTACCACCGGATGGGCTGCCGCAGGTACATCCGGCTGGAGCGGCACACGGATACCAACGAGACGCGCCCGCCCGCGGCCGCCCCCGCGCCGGGCGCGGACGGCTCAGGCGCCGGGCGGGGGGACGGGTGACCGGGCGCCCGGCCGCGATGCGGCTTCCCCCGCAGCCCGGCGAGGTGATCGACCGGACCCGGACGGTCGATTTCACCTGGAACGGGCGGCCGTTCCAGGGCTATGCCGGCGACACGATCGTGTCCGCGCTCGCGGCCGCCGGCGAGCGGGTGTTCTCGCGGAGCATGAAGTACCACCGCCCGCGCGGCCTGCTCACCGCCTCCTGCCACGACCCGGGCTGCATGGTCCAGGCGGGAGACGAGCCGAACGTCCGCGCCGCCCACCGGCTGGTGTCCCCCGGCATGGCGGTGACCTCCCAGAACGCCTGGCCTTCGCTCCGGTTCGACCTCAAGGCGGTCAACCGGTTCGCGGCCCCGTTCCTCACCGCCGGCTTCTACTACAAGACGTTCATGCGGCCGCGGCTGGCGTGGCCGGCCTACGAGGGCGTGCTGCGGCGGTTCGTGAGCGGGGGCCAGGTGTCCCCGGACACGCCGGCTTCCCGTCCCGCCAAGCGCCACCTGCATCCCGACGTGCTGGTCGCCGGCGGCGGCCCGGCCGGGATGGCCGCGGCCGTGGCCGCCGCCCGGGGCGGCGCCTCGGTCCTGCTGGTGGAGGAGGAGCATCAGCTGGGCGGGCACCTGCGCTGGGGCACCGAGGCGGAACTGGCCTTCCTCGCGGGCCTGGCCGGCCAGGTTGCCGCGGAACCCGGCATCGAGGTGCTGACCGACGCGGTGGTGCTCGGCCGCTATGACGGCAATTGGCTCGCGGTCGCCGAGCGCCGCGGCACGGCCGGCGGCGCCGAGGCCGAGCGCCTGGCCCGGGTGCGCGCCAAGGCACTCGTGGCGGCGCCGGGACTGATCGAGCGGCCGTACGTGTTCGCCGGCAACGACCTGCCGGGGGTCATGCTCTCGACGGCGGTGCGCCGGCTCATCAACCTGTATGCGGTCAGGCCCGGCGAGCGGGCGGTGGTGCTCACCGCCAACCCGGACGGCGATGCGGCCGTGGCCGACCTGAAGCGCGCCGGGGTCGAGGTGGTCAGGGTCGAGGACGCGCGGCTCGGGGGCGACGTCGTGGCCGCGAGCGGGCGGGGAGGGCTCCGCTCGGTCCAGGTCGCCGACGGCACCCGGGTCAGCTGCGACCTGCTGGTCATCGCGGCCGGCTGGACGGCTCCGGCGTCGCTGGTCACCATGTCCGGGGGCGGCGCGGTCTACGACGGGCGGGCGGCGCGCTTCTTCCCCGACACCTCCCGGCTCCCCCCTGATCTCCTGGTCACGGGGGGCATCGCCGGCGACGGCAGCCTGGCGGAACTGACCAGCCATGCGACGGCGGTGGGCAGGGAGGCGGCACGGCGCGCGGCCGCGACCGGCCGGGCGCGGCTGCTTGCCACGCCGGCCCGCCGGGATTCAGTCCCGCCTCCCGGCGGTGAGCCCGCTGCCATTCCCGCCCTGCCGGTGGCCGCGCATCCCGAGCTGTTCACCGGCCGGACGAACGGGTTCGTGGACTTCAGCGAGGACGTCACCGCCAAGGACCTGCGCGGCGCCGTAGCGGAGGGGTACGACTCGGCGGAACTGGCGAAGCGGTTCACCACCGCCGCCATGGGACCGCTGCAAGGGAAGCTGGAATCGGTCAACACGGCTGCCGTCATCGCGGCCGCTACCGGTGCCTCGATCGCCGAGACCGGCACCACGACCTGGCGGCCCCCCTATGTGCCGGTCAGCCTGGGCGCGCTCGCCGGGCCCGCCTTCCAGCCGGTGCGGTACTCGCCCATGCAGTCCTGGCACGCGGCGCACGGCGCGGCCCCGCTGGTGGCGGGCGCGTGGATCCGTCCCGACCACTATGGCGACCCGGCGGCCGAGGCGCGGAACGTCCGGGACCGGGTCGGCATCATCGACGTCACCCCCATCGGCAAGCTCGACCTGCGCGGCCCCGACGTGCCCCGGCTGCTGAACCTGCTGTACGTCAACAAGTGGTCCAAGCTGCCGATAGGCCGGGTCCGGTACGGCGTCATGTGCGCGGATGACGGGGTGGTACTCGACGACGGGGTGACCGGCCGGCTGGGCGAGGAGCACTACCTGATGAGCACCACCTCGTCGGGCGCCGCCGCGGTGTGGGAATGGGCGGAGAACTGGCTGCAGACCGAGCACCCGGACTGGGCCGTGCACGTGACCCCGGTGACGACCGCCTACGCCAGCATGAACGTGGCCGGCCCGCAGGCGCGCCGGCTGATCGAGCGGGTCACCGAGGGCGTGGACGTCAGCAACGAGGCGTTCGGATATATGCACGTGCGGACCGGCCGGATCGCCGGCGTCGACGGGTGCGTGCTGTGGCGGATCGGCTTCACCGGCGAGCTCAGCTATGAGCTGCACGTCCCGGCCGGCTACGGGCTGCACGTGTGGGAGACGCTGCTGGCGGCCGGCGAAGACCTCGGGGCCGCCGCGTTCGGCGTCGAGGCGCAGCGCATCCTGCGGCTCGAGAAGGGTCATCTCATCGTGGGCCAGGACACCGACGGGCTGACCAGGGGCTTCAGCGCGGGCCTGGACTGGGCCATCAAGCTGGACAAAGACGATTTCG
>DASQSC010000240.1:0-5870 GCA_035642555.1 Streptosporangiaceae bacterium
TGCTCGTCATCGGCCAGCGCGGCCGCCATCGCCGCCTGCACCGGCCCGGGCATCATCAGCCCGGCATGCCGCCGGATTTCCAGCAGGCTGGCGACCAGCGCGGGGTCGCCGGTCACGAACCCGGCCCGGTACCCGGCGAGGTTGGAGCGCTTGGAGAGCGAGTGAACGGCCAGCAGGCCTTCGAACGAGCCGCCGCACACATCCGGGTGCAGCACCGACTGCGGGCGGTCCTCCCAGCCCAGTTCCAGGTAGCACTCGTCGGCGGCGAGGACGGCGCCCCGCTCGCGGACCCAGTCCGCCATCTTGCGCAGGTGCGCGGCCGGCAGCACCCGCCCGGTGGGGTTGGCAGGGGAGTTGACCCACACCAGCCGGACCCGGCGCGGCCCCAGCGACGCCAGCCCGTCCGCGGCCACGGCGTCCGCGCCGGCCAGCCTGGCCCCGATGCCATACGTGGGGTAGGCCAGTTCCGGGTGCACCACCGTGTCCCCGGGCCCGCAGCCGAGCAGGAACGGCAGCGAGCTCACGATTTCCTTGGAGCCGATCACCGGCAGCACGGCGGCGGGGTCCACCCGCACTCCGTGCCGCCGGGCGAGCCAGCCCGCGGCAGCCTCCCGCAGCCGGGCGGTGCCGTGGGTAGCTGGATACCCGGGTGAGTCAGCCGCGCTGGCGAGCGCCTCGCGCACGACGGGCGGCACCGGGTCGACCGGCGTGCCGATCGACAGGTCCACGATCCCGCCGGGATGCGCCGCGGCCTTTTCCCGGTAGGGCGCGAGCAGGTCCCACGGGAAGCGGGGGAGGCGATCGGCGAGGGTCAGCTGCCTTCTCCTTGCGGCGGCAGCGCAGCTACCAGCGGGTGATCAGAGTTGATCTTGCCGATCTTGGCGGCGCCGCCAGGCGAACCGAGCTCAGAGAAGAACTCGACGTTCGCCTTGTAGTAGTCCTTCCACTGGTCGGGCACGTCGTCCTCGTAAAAGATCGCTTCCACGGGGCACACCGGTTCGCAGGCGCCGCAGTCCACGCACTCGTCCGGGTGGATATAGAGCATGCGCTCGCCCTCGTAGATGCAGTCGACGGGGCACTCTTCAATGCACCCCTTGTCAAGCACGTCGACGCAGGGCTGCGCAATGATGTACGTCACGTCGGGACTCCCCTTCTGGCACTTCAACGCTCCGCAGTACAGGCTAGTATCGTCAGCCGGCCGGCGGCTGCCGGACGCGGGGCCTGGCCAGGCCAGCAGGATCAGCTGCCAGCCGGTCCCCGGCTAGCTGGCCCGGACGCGGTCGGCCAGGGCCGGGCCCGGATCTCGGGTCCAGCCCTTTGTCCCGGCCGATACCTGCCATTGGTACCCGGCGTAGCGCACTTCGTGTATCCGGTATTCCGGCGCGTGCGTCACCAGCCAGACCGCGACCGCCCAGCCGCGCGCCGGGCTCGGCGCCCGTACCAGCAGCGCTTGCGACCGCGACGGGTCCGACTGGCCGGACCGCGGCCGGTCTGCCTGGGCGGACCGGGGCGGGTCTGCCTGCCCGGCCCCGCGGGGGCCGAAGGCGTGGGCCAGCGACCGGCTGGCCGCCGCCAGCTTGGGGCGGCCGGACGGGACGGATGGCCACCAGCACCAGACCGCGTGCGGGTTGCCCCCGGTGAACGCCAGCGCCAGCCGGCTGGCCTGGGGGACGTACTGGCGGTAGGCGGCGCCGTCGGCGCTGTGCTGCACCCCCTGCGCCGCCTTGAACACCGGCAGCTGCTGGTAGCCGGGGATCGCGGTGAGGGCGCGGAAGAACCGCGAGGTGGCGTACACCGGATCCGCCAGCTTGCTGGCAGGTCCCCACCCCTCGGAGGGCCGCTGCTGGAACACCCCGATCGAGTCGCGGTCGCCGTAGTCCAGGTTGTGCAGCTTGGATTCCTGCAGCGCGGCCGCGTAAGCGATAGTGACCGCCCGCCGCGACAGGTCCCGGTCCTGCGCCGCGCCCGCGATCGTCGCCGCGATGCCCGCCTGCTCCGGGTCCAGCGGCATGTCCTGGCCGCGCGCGTTCGCCTGGCAGCCGCTGCCGATCAGGATCGGCTTAACCTGCTTGACCACCAGATAGGCGGTGAGGGCGAGGGCAAGCAGAACGACCAGCGTGATAGCCGTCCCCCGCCATCGAACGGGAACAGATCGCGGCACATCAACAGACCGTACCCGGCCAGCCGCACCCGAAGTGAGCGGAGCGGGGCATGGCTGCATTAGTGTCGGGCGGCATGAGCGACATCGGCGAGCGGGGGGGTTTGGGGGGGTCGGCCCCCCGGGCTAGTACCGAGCGGGGGGGTCCGGGGGGGCCGGCCCGGCTCGATCCTGGGCTGGACGCGCTGTGGCAGCGGCGGGCCACGCTCACTCCGGATGATGCCGCGGCCCGGGAGATGGTCGTGGCCGCGGTGGACGCCCTGGACGCGGGCGAGGCACGAGTGGCCTGGCCCGATCCGGAGACCGGCCAGGTCATCGTCGATGAGCGCGCGAAGCAGGCGATTCTGCTGGCGTTCCGGCTGCTGCCGATGACCGGGTCCGAGGTCGGGGGATTCCGTTATCACGACCGGGTTCCGCTGAAGACGCGGCTGGACGGCGTGCGGATGGTCCCGGGCGCGATCGCCCGCTGGGGCTCCTACCTGGCGCCGGGCACCGTGCTCATGCCGTCTTTCGTCAACATCGGGGCCCATGTGGACGCCGGGACCATGATCGACACCTGGGCCACCGTCGGGTCCTGCGCCCAGGTCGGCAGGAACGTCCACGTGGGCGGCGGCTGCGGGATCGGCGGCGTGCTCGAGCCGCCGAACGCGGTGCCGGTCGTGGTCGGGGACGACGCGATGCTGATGTCCCGGTGCATGGTGGTGGAGGGCGCCCGGGTGGGGGAGGGCGCCGTGCTGGGCGCCGGCACCATCCTGGCCGCCAGCTCGCACGTGATCGACGTTGAGACCGGCGAGGAGCTGCCGCGGGGGGAGGCACCGCCGTGGTCGGTGTGCGTGGGGGGGACGCGGCTGCGCAAGTTCGGCGGCGGGGAGTTCGGCCTGCCGTGCGTGCTGGTGCTGAAGCGGCTGCCGGAGGGCAGCAGGCACGACAAGGCGGCCCTCAACGAAATCCTGCGTGACCACGGTGTGAGCGGCTGACGACGGCCGGCCTGACCACCGGTTAGCCCCGGCTACCGTGGGAAAATCGTGAGCGTGCAATCTGAGTCACGCCGCCGGATGCGCCGGCAGGGACCGGCAACGCTGCGCGGGCGTGCCATTCCCAAGACCACCACCGATCAGCGGCTGCTCGACCGGCGTGGGCCCAGCGACTGGGTGCACACCGACCCGTGGCGGGTGATGCGGATCCAGGCCGAGTTCGTCGAGGGCTTCGGCCTGCTCGCTGAGCTGGGAATGGCGGTGTCGCTGTTCGGCTCGTCCCGGGTCCAGCCCGGGTCGCCGGACTACGAGCTCGCCGAGCGCATCGCGGGCGGGCTGGCGGCCGCCGGCTACGCCGTGATCACCGGCGGCGGCCCGGGCGTCATGGAAGCGGCCAACAAGGGGGCGTCCCAGGCGGGCGGGGTCTCGGTGGGCCTCGGCATCGAGCTGCCGCTGGAGCAGGGCCTGAACGACCACGTCGACATCGGCCTCGAGTTCCGCTACTTCTTCGTGCGCAAGACCGTGTTCGTCAAGTACTCGCAGGCGTTCGTGTTCCTGCCGGGCGGGTTCGGCACGCTGGATGAGCTGTTCGAGGCGCTGACGCTGGTCCAGACCGGCAAGATCACCAGGTTCCCGCTGGTGCTCGTCGGCTCCGGCTACTGGTCAGGACTGCTGTCCTGGATCCGCGACACGCTGGTTGCC
This sequence comes from Streptosporangiaceae bacterium, assembly GCA_035642555.1. Taxonomy (GTDB): domain Bacteria; phylum Actinomycetota; class Actinomycetes; order Streptosporangiales; family Streptosporangiaceae; genus JAIRTY01. Next base: position 3,835 of record DASQSC010000240.1, read on the forward strand.
GAGGGCAAGGTCGGCGCGGAAGACGCCGGCCTGCTGCAGGTGGTGGACGACCCGGACGAGGTTGTCCGGGTGATCCAGGAAGCGCACCACAATGGCAAGGCTTTCGAGTCGGCGGTGACGCGCGCCGATGCCCGGCCACGGGCAATCTCCCCGGACTGACGCCGGCCGCACCGGCACCGGCGGTCGCGCCTGCCGCCGGCGGGCACGCCCTGCGGGCCGCCACCGGCTCCGGTAGGTCCGTTCACCCGAGCCCGCGGACGGCGCGCCAGGGCGGCCGGTCGCCGCGGATCGCGGCGGCCATATCGAGTGCGCGCCGGACCGCTGCCACCTGCCGGGTCCGCACGGCAGGCGCCCCCCGCCAGGCACTGACCGCGGCGACCGCCACGGCAGCGGCCGGCCCGGCCCCCAGGTCGCAATCGACGGTGCCGGGCGGGCAGCCGGCCTGGCCGGCGTCGCCGGCGGAGATCAGTGCCGTCCCAGGCCGCGGCGAGTGCGTGCTCACCTTCTGAGCATGGCACGATTCGTATGTGTCAGTGGTCCTGGTGCTCGCTGCCGTCGCCGTCGTCGCCGGCGTGATCCTGGTCGCCGCCGGCCGGGGCGGTGAGCTGGCCGTCTTCCCGCCCGATGTCATCCCGTTCGGGCTGGCGAAGGTCACCGCCGCGGACATCGCCCTGCTGCGGCCGCCCAAGTCGCTGTGGGGCTACCACCCCGGCCTGACGGAGGAGGCGCTGGCGGTGATCGCGCACGCGGTCAGCGAACGGGACACCGAGATCGCGCAGCTGCGCAGCCAGCTCGCGCAGCTGCCGCCGCCCGCTCCCGGAGGGGGGGAGGCCCGCGATGGGTGAGCCACCGGCCGGGAGCGCCGCGCCGGGCCCGGACGGCCGCCTTCGCTGCCCGTGGGCACTCGGCACCGCGGACTACCTCGCCTATCACGACGATGAGTGGGGCAGGCCGGTCACCGGCGACATCGGGGTATTCGAGCGGCTGTGCCTGGAGGGCTTCCAGTCCGGGCTGTCATGGCTCACGATCCTGCGCAAGCGGGAGAATTTCCGGGCCGCGTTCGCAGGCTTTGACCCCGCGGCCGTCGCCAGGTTCGGCGACCAGGACGTGGCGCGGCTGCTGTCGGACGCAGGCATCGTGCGCAACCGCGCGAAGATCAACGCTGTCATCGGCAACGCGCGGGCCGCGCTGGCGGTTCCCGGCGGCATCGCCTCGCTGGTGTGGCGGTACGCCGGCGAGCCCGGCCCGGCCCCTGCCACCCTGGCCGACGTGCCGCCGTCCACCCCCGCATCCCGTGCGCTGAGCCGTGAGCTGCGCCGCAGCGGCTTCGTGTTCACCGGACCGGTGACCGCGTATGCCACCATGCAGGCGTGCGGTGTGGTCGATGACCATCTGGCCGGCTGCTTCCGGCGGGACGGCCGGTGAATCATGTATTTGTGATTCAGACGGACCATGCCACACTAGATCTTGACGATTCGTGGAGGCGAGATGACTCAGCGTGCACCCGCCGGGAGCTACCTGGGGTTTTCCCAGGTAGCCGGCGATGCGCAGCAGCGCTTCGACGCGCTTGAGCCGATCTCGCCCGGCGAAAGCGGCGCGGCCCGGTGGCCGATGCGAGCTGCGTGGGAGCGGGCGATGCCGCGCTGGCGGGGAAAACCGTGAAGCGCGGCGCAACCGTGATGCAGTCGTTCCCGTCTAACCCTGCGGGAGCGGAACTGCAGGAGGGAACAGAACGGGCGGAATACCCATGACCGAGGCACCAGCTCCCAGCGTCCCGCCGGGCGTGGACCCCAACGTCCCCGCCCCCGCCCGGCTCTATGACTATTACCTGGGCGGGACCCACAATTACCCGGTTGACCGCGAAGCGGCCGAGCAGGTCCGCAAGCTGATCCCGGAACTGTCCGACGCGGCATGGGCGAACCGCGGCTTTCATCAGCGGGCGGCGCGGTGGATCGCCCTGCAGGGCGTCCGCCAGTTCATCGACATCGGGTCGGGGCTGCCCACCGTCGGCAACACGCACGAGGTGGTGCAGCGGG
>DASQSC010000241.1:0-3265 GCA_035642555.1 Streptosporangiaceae bacterium
GGGCAGCACCGTCAGGAAATCCTGCCCGGCCGGGCCATGACCATGACCGGGGATCACCGACAGCACCCGGAACCACGGCCCGGCCTCGTCCGCCAGCGCGGGGATCAGCTCCACGCAGCGTGCATACCAGCCCGGACCGCCCCGTGCCGGGCAATCGGAGGTTCATGGTCCTCATCGCTCCCGTCAGCGCCCCGCTAGCTCCCGGCAGCGCCCCGCCGCTCTCGTGATCGAGATCATCAGGCGAGCTCGCGGCCAGCGGGCTGCGAGCCGGCGGGCTCACGGGCGGCGGGCCGCGAGCCGGCGGGGGTGCGGGCCCTGGTCGGCGAGGACCTGGATGGCGCCGACGAGTGGCCAGGCGCGCCGGTTCTGCCGCTGCGCAGTCCCCTGCCGGTCAGGGCCGGCCGGTGCGCCAGTCCAGCGGTTCCGGTGGCGGTCCCAGGTTCGGCGGCGGGGATGGCTCAGCCGCCGGGCTGGCCGCCGCGGGCGGGTCCGGGTCCGGCTTGCCGGGCTCTGGCGGCTGGCCGGGTTGCGGCGGCTGGCCAGGTTCCGGCGACGCGCCGGGGTCTGGCGTCGAGTGCGGACCGGCCTCGCGGGAGGAAGCCCCCGGTGCGGGCCCGGCGGCAGCGGGTCCGGGATCCGCGTACGCGGCCTCAGCTGGATCCGGATCCGCGTACGGGGCCTCAGCCGGATCCGCGTACGGGGCCTCAGCCGGATCCGCATCCGGGGCCTCAGCCGGATCCGCCAGGGTGGCGGTGGGCAGGGCCAGGATCCCCGGGTTGACGTCTGCCATCACCAGCTGCCGCCCGCTCCGGCCCGCGTAGCTGACGATCGCTGCGGTGGGCGGCAGCTGCTGCAGCTCGCGCGGCTCGACCAGGAACTCCCGGCTTCGCTGGACGGAGCGGGCGAGCGACTCGTTCGCGCCGATCGCCCGGGACGTGCTGACGCCCCAGGACGTGCTGACCGTGATGCCCCGGGTGACCGATTCCGAGTCCGTGGTTCCCCGGGACCGGCCGAGATCGCGGCTGCCGGAGCCGGTGCGGGGCGAGAACGGGGCCAGCCCGGTGCTACTGTGCCCGCGGCCGCGGCTGCGGCTGGTGGTCTCGCTGGTCCCGGCGGAGTAACCGGCCGAGTCGGCATCCGCCACGCTGCTGGTGTAGGAATCGCCGATCGTGCCGGTGACCGACGTGCCGATGGTCTCGGTCAGCTGGGCAAGCACGAAGCGGTGCGCCATCCCGATCTGCTCGCTGGCTGCCTTGGCGTCCCCTGCGTTGCCGGTGCGCATGAACACCACGGCGGCGTTCCCGCGGCCGAGCCGCTGCGTCGCGTGGCGCGGCAGCGTTCGGTACGCGAGCACCAGCCCGGTCCGGGTGGCCTCGCACGCGTCGCAGAGCCGGTCCAGCACGTCGCCGCGCAGCCGCTCGGCCCCGGCCAGGCACAGGGTGTGCTGCCACGGCTTTCCGGCGGGGGCCTGCCGGAGCAGGTGGGTGAGGGCGACCGTGAGGTAGGCCGACAGCACCGCGGTGCTGGTCATGCCGGCCTTGCGGTCCAGCGCCACCACCCGCAGCTGGCTGGCCGGGAGCGGCGCCAGCGCCGAGCCGAGCGGTGCCAGCGCGTGCAGCCGCGCCTCGAGCGCCCAGGCGCGCTCGGTGACCACCCGGCCGGTGGCCCCGCTCCCGTAGAGGGTCCTGATGCTGTCCAGCTGCCCGGCGGTGAGCAGGCCGCGGCGGACGTCATCCCGGGGGTCGCCCACCTCGCCGAGCGCCCGCAGCGCGGCCATGACCTGGCCGATGGCGGCGCCGTCGCCGAGCACCTCCAGCACCCGCTCCAGGATCGCGGCGTCCTGGGCGGGGTCGGGCGGGGAGTCCGGCCCGCCGGGGGCGGCCGCGGTCAGCGCCAGCACGTCCGCGAGGGCGTGCCGGGGCAGCCCGGCACCGAGGTCGAGCCGGGGCAGGTCGTCCGGCATCACCCAGACCAGCGGCTCGATGCCCGACCCGCGCGCCACAGCGAGCAGGTCGCCGGCGGCTGCGCCCTCGGACAGGTCCAGCACGGTGACCTCGCCGCCCGCGGCGAGCCGCGGCGCGGCGAGCATCGTCAGCACCGCGGACCAGCCCGGCAGGGTCCCACCGGCCACATCCACCCGGTCGATGTCGTCCGGCACCCAGACCGGATACCAATGCGCCTGGCCGGCGAATGCCCGGTCGCGCTGCTGCCAGTCCCGGAAGCGCCGCGCATGCTCGTCCTGCCAGGCCGCGAGACGGCGCTGCTGGGCCGTCCGGGCGGCGGCGACTCGCTGCTTCTCGGCGCTGACCGCGGCCCGCAGCGCCCGTTCTCCCCGCCACGTGCCGCGGGCGCTCAGCGCCGCCAGGCCAGCCATGACCGCCGCCATGGCGGCGGCGAGCGGGCCGCTGACCAGCCCGGCCTGGGCCAGCACGATGACCCCGGCCAGCAGCACCAGGCAGCCGGCCGCGGCCAGCTTGAGCGGGCGGCCGAGCCGGTCTTGTTCCCTCCGCTGCGCGGCCAGCCAGCCCATGCTGAGCTCCTCCGGCGCCGGAGGGACGGGCCGTTTCGGCGGCGGGCCGGGGTCGGCATGCCCCGGCGCGTGCCGCCATCCCAGGTACACCCGGTCGGACCGGAACTCCGAACCGGTCACGGCTGGTCCTGCCCCGGTGCTTGCTGGTCCTGCCCCGCTGAGGGCTGGGCCTGCCCCGGTGCTTGCTGGTCCTGCCCCGCTGAGGGCCGGGCCTGCCCCGGTGCTTGCTGGTCCTGCCCTGCTGAGGGCTGGGCCTGCTCCGGTGCGGGCTGGGCCGCCGCGGCCGCGGGGAGGGTCCCGGTCGCCCGGTCCAGCCGGGCCAGCCTGCGCGGGCGGACCGTCCGGTGGCGAGGCACCCGCCCGGCAACGGCCCGGCCGCGCCGGACCACCCGATCCGGCGGGCCGCCGGCCACCAGGGTGAACTCGCCAGCACCGAGCCCGCACAGCACGTCCGCTGGGATCATTGGCGCCAGCGCCGCCCCGAACGGCACCCCCGGCACCGCAGCTGCGGTCCATGGGGTGGCTGCCGTGCCGGGCCACGGCGGTGTCCCGGTGGTTCCGGCGACTGGCAGCGCCGGGGCGGCCGCCGCCGGCAGCCCGCCAGCTGATGCTGCCAGCCCGCCGACCGGCGGTGCCAGCCCGCCGGCTGACGGTGTTAGCCCGCCGGCTGACGGTGTTAGCCCGCCGGCTGGCGCTGGCAGGACCGCCGGCGGCAGGCCCGCGGCCGGCACCGGC
>DASQSC010000242.1:0-10829 GCA_035642555.1 Streptosporangiaceae bacterium
GTGCCCATGATGTCGGCGATTTCCTTGTAGGCGAAGCCCTCAACGTCAGCCAGGTAGACGGCGATCCGGAACTCCTCCGGCAGCCCCTGCAGCGCCCGCTTGACGTCGGAGTCGGGCAGCCGTTCCAGCGCCTCGGCCTCGGCCGACTTCAGCCCCGATGAGGTGTGCGATGCCGCCCGGGCCAGCTGCCAGTCCTCCACGTCCTCCGCGCCGGAGCGCTGCGGCTCGCGCTGCCGCTTGCGGTAGGAGTTGATGAAGGTGTTGGTCAGAATCCGGAACAGCCAGGCCTTCAGGTTGGTACCGGGCTGGAACTGGTGGAAGGACGCGTACGCCTTGGCGAACGTCTCCTGGACAAGGTCCTCGGCGTCGGCGGCGTTTCGCGTCATCCGCATCGCCGCCGAGTAGAGCTGATCCAGGTACGGCAGCACTTCGTCCTCGAAGCGCTGGCTGCGCTGCTCCAGTGTCTCAGCTACCGGACCCACCTCCTCAGGCACTCGCGCGCTGCGGGCGCCTCCGTCTGGGCCGGAGAATACCGTCCCCATCCAGCCGGCGCTGCTAGCGGGCACTGCGGCAGGACCCTCCACGGGCGGGTAGCTGGCAACGAACACGACCGGTGCAACAGGCCCCGGGCCAGGATCATTCCGCCACCGGCCGGGGTTGCGGTCACCTTCGTGCCTGCTTGCCGCATTGTGGCATTCTTCCCCGGCTGCGGGCGGGGATGCGCCGGTTTGGCCGGCGGCTGGCAGCGGCGCCGGCCCGGCGTCCAGCTGGCGGATATTCCCGGCATAAACGATGGGAAGCTACCGGGCGGGGTCCCGGCCGGCAGCGGCTGGCCCTGGTACTTGCCGGCAGCCGGTGAGGACCCGGTGGCGGCGGGGAACATTAGCCATAAGGTCGCGCGAAGCTGGTAAACGCGACAGCGACTGTGCCCGTGCCGCACCGGGCGGGGCAGGTACAGGAGCGCCCGGTCGCGGGCGGGCGGCCGTGCCCGCGACCCCGTGACCGGCGGCGGATGGAGTCGAGGTGACCGCAGCTGGGGCGAGCCCGCTGGCCGTCCTTGGGTCAGGCTCCCTGGCGGCGTACTGGCGGTTCCATCGCGCCGTGGCAGCCGCACAGCTGGCGGCCTGGCTGCCGGCCGGGCGGCGGCTGCTGGTTGACATCTCCGGGCCGCGCTCGGGCAGCGCCGCGCAGGCGGCCGCCGCCGGGCATCGGGTGGTACGGGTCAGGTGGGCATCGGCCGGGCCGGAGCCCGCCCGGGCGGGGGACCTTCCCCGGTATGCCAGGACCGGAGCGATCCGGGGGGCTGCCGTTCCGCCCGGGCTCCCGCAGCGGCCAGCGGGGGGCCGGATGGTCACGGTCGCGGCCGAGCCGGCCAGCCTGGCGTGCCTGGCGAGCGGCTGCGCGGACGGGATCATCGCCGACGACAGCGCCCTGTCGCGCCACCTGATGGCGGAGGACCTCGCCGCCGAGATCACGCGGGTGCTGCGGCCCGGCGGTGAGCTGCTGTGCTGCGTGGACTCGCTGGTGCTCGGGATGGCGATCCTGGCCGAGCAGCACCGGTGGGCGCACCTGACCGACGTGCCGCACGCCGAGGTCGTCCTCGTCCCCTGGCCGGATGGCACCATCACCAGGTGCTTCGGCGCCGCCCAGTTCCGCGACCTGCTCACCGAGGCGGGCCTCGACGTGCGCTGGATCCGGCCCCGGACGGTGCTGTCACCGTCCGTCGTGGACCATGTGCTGCACCGGGAGCCGGGCGCCGTCGCCCGGCTGGTGCGGGCGGAACTGGCAGCGGGCGCACAGAGACCTGCAGGCGACGACGCGGACGAGCCGTTCGGCATCTACCTCCTGGCCGCCGCCCGCAAGCCCGGCCAGCGGCGGGCTAGCGGCGCACGCGGTCCCGCTTGGACTGGCACTTGACGCAGCGGGAAGCCTCCGGGCGGGCCTGCAGCCGCCCGTCCGGGATGGGCGCGCCGCAGTCGACGCAGGTGCCGTAGGTGCCCTGCTCGATCCGGGCCAGGGCGTCCGCGACCTCGCCGCGCTGGCGCTGGGCCGCCGACAGCATCGCATCGGTGCGGTCGTTCTCCGACAGGTTGGCCCCGGCGTCCGCCGCGTCCTGCGGGTTCTCGGGATTGCCGTCGCCCCCGGGCCGCTCGCCCTGCAGAACCATGATCGTCCTGTCGAGTTCCCCGCTTATCTCCTTGAGGCGCTTGCGCGCGCTGACACCATCCACGGGGTCCTCCTTCCTTGGGGTAGACGAGAGCGGGCATCGCCGGGATACGCCGCCTGGATACCGGCGGCTGGCTACAGCGAACCGCCCGTGGCGGTGCTACTCGGTTCAGGCTCGATCAGCCGCGGGCCGTTGTTGCGCACCGAATTGACGGCCATGGACACGGGATACGAGGTGAGTCCCCCCGCCACGGCGGGCGCGAGCAGCGCACGCACGTCCGAGGGGTCGTTGTTCGCCGGATCCAGCCACTCCTGCCACTGGTCCGGCGCGATCACCATCGGCATCCGCTCGTGGATATGGCCGATCTCATCCTCGGCCCGGGTCGTGATGATCACGGCGGTCCAGAGCCAGGCCCGGGGATGATCATCCGGGTAGGAACGGTCACGCCACAGCTCGTACAGGCCGGCGAACGCCAGCCCCTCGCCATCGGCGCGGTGGATGTAGTACGGCTGCTTGCGGGCCTTGGGCGGGCCTGGCACCGGGATCCACTCGTAGAACCCGTCCGCCGGCAGCAGGCACCGGCGGCGCGTGAATGCCCGGCGGAACGACGGCTTGGAGTCCGCCGTCTCGACCCGCGCGTTGATCAGGCGGCTGCCGATCGAGGCGTCCTTGGCCCAGGACGGCACCAGCCCCCAGCGGACCACCCGTAGCTCCCGGGCGGCAGGCTCGGCCTGCTCCGCCGCTGCCCCTCGCCCGGCGGCCGCACCGTCGCCGGACCCGGCGGCCTGGCGCGCGGTGCCACTGCCGTCGCCGGACCTGCCGTCGCCGGACCTGCGGGCGCCGCGCTCGAGCACCGCATACACCGGCTTCGTCGGGGCCACGTTGTAGTCAGGCTGAAGCGACTCCGTGACACGGTCGCGCTCCACGCGGAACTCCGCGAGGAGCTCCGCGCGCTTGCGCGCAGACGCGTACCGGCCGCACATCTCATCTCCTGACCCTGCCCAGGAAGGCACCAGCGGGGAAGCGCAGAATGTCGCATTCATAGCCCGCTGCGAGCCCGCCAAAACCTTCCGGCGGGCCCGGCCGCCCCGGGCGCCATCACATGATGTTCTCTCTTGACAGTAGCCGAGTCCAGGACCAGCGGGTGTCCCACAGGTCACCGGCCTGCCGCCCGGCCGCCGGTCATCCCGCTGAAGGCTGAAGGCGCAGGCTGAAGATGGGGCACGCTTGCCCTACGCTCTAGATCGTGGATGGGCCGCACCAGGACACCGGCCCCGCCGGGCTCTGGCGGGCGCCGGCTGCGGACGGCCCGGTGCGCGCCCGGGTCACGCTGCCCGGCTCAAAATCCATGACAAACCGGGCACTCGTGCTCGCGGCGCTCGCGGACGGGCCCGGCGCCATCTCCGGCGCGCTGCTGGCCAGGGACACGCTCCTGATGGCCGGCGCGCTGGCCGCGCTGGGGGCCACCGTCCGCCGCGGCACCGCCGCCTGGCAGGTGACACCCGGCCAGGCGAGCCACGATGTCACCGTGGACGTCGGCAACGCCGGGACCGTGATGCGGTTCCTGCCGCCGGTCGCGGCCCTGTCCCAGGTGGCCGTCAGGTTCCGCGGCGACGCCCGGGCATCCCAGCGGCCGGTCGGGCCGCTGCTGGCGGCGCTGCGCGAGCTCGGCGCGCAGATCGAGGACCAGGGCCGCGGCGCGGTCCCGTTCACGGTCCGCGGCACCGGCTCGCTGGCCGGTGGGTCGGTCACGCTGGACGCGTCGGCGTCCTCCCAGCTCGTTTCCGGCCTGCTGCTCGCCGCGCCCCGGTTCGAGAAGGGCATCGAGATCCGGCACGAGGGCCCGCGTGCTCCGTCGGCTCCCCATATCGGCATGACCGTCCAGATGCTCAGGGAGGCCGGCGCCGATGTGGAGGCGGAATGCCGGCGTGGCCCGGCCGGGACCGGCCCGGCCGTGCCGGACGCGTGGCGGGTCAAGCCGGGCCCGATCACCCACCACGACGTGGCGATCCAGCCCGACCTGGTGAACTCGGCCCCGTTCCTGGCCGCCGCACTGGTCACCGGCGGGTCGGTGACGATCAGCGACTGGCCGGAGGTCACCACCCAGCCGGCCGTGCACATCCTGAGCCTGCTGACGAGGATGGGCGCCCGCTGCGAGCCCGGCCCCGGCGGCATGACCGTGACCGGGACCGGCACCATCCGCGGGGTCACCGCCGACCTGGCTGACGTCCCCGAGATAGCCCCGGTCGTGGCCGCGCTGGCCGCGCTGGCCGAGTCGCCGTCCCGGCTGACCGGCATCGGGCACCTGCGCCGGCAGGAGACCGACCGGCTGGCCGCGCTGGCCACCGAGATCGGCGCGCTCGGCGGCGACGCCGCCGAGCTGGCCGACGGGCTGTCCATCCGGCCCCGGCCATTGCGGGCAGGGAGCCGGCCGCTGCGCAGTTACGACGACCACCGGATGGTCATGGCCGCCGCCGTGCTCGGGCTGGCCGTACCCGGCATCCAGGTGGCGAACGCGGACACGGTCGGCAAGACGTTCCCCGATTTCACCAGCATGTGGGCCACGATGCTGGAGAGCGGGCCCTGACCTCCCGGCTGGACGAGGACGACGTGCGGGTGCGGCCGGGCCGCGGCTCCCGCCCGCGCACCCGGCGGCGGCCCGCGCACGAGGACGCGGCGACCGGCTTCGTGGTCGCGGTGGACCGCGGCCGGTACCGGTGCCTGGTGGACGGCCGACCGGTGACGGCGATGCGGGCGCGGGAGCTCGGCCGTCACAGCGTCGTGGTCGGCGACGAGGTGGCACTGACCGGCGATGTGTCGGGCCGGGCGGGCACGCTCGCCCGGGTTGTCCGCATCCAGCCGCGCAGTTCCGTGCTGCGGCGCAGCGCCGACGACACCGACCCGGTGGAACGGGTCATCGTCGCCAACGCCGCCCAGCTCGTGATCGTGTGCGCGCTCGCCGACCCACCGCCCCGGCCCCGCCTCATCGACCGGTTCCTGGTGGCCGCCTACGACGCCGGGCTGGCACCGCTGCTGTGCCTCACCAAGGCCGACCTGGCCCCGCCGGACCGGCTCCTGGCCGACTACCAGCCGCTCGGCCTCCGGTACGTGGTGATCGGCAAGCCGCTCACCACGATCGCGCTCCGGCCGCTCCGCGAGCTGCTCGCCGGGCAGGTCAGCGTGCTGGTTGGCCACTCCGGCGTGGGTAAGTCGACGCTGGTCAACGCGCTGATCCCGGAGGCGGACCGGGCGGTGGGAGCGGTCAGCCCGGTGACCGGCCGCGGGCGGCACACCTCCTCATCGGCGATCGCCCTGCCGCTGCCGGGGGGCGGCTGGCTCATCGACACCCCGGGCCTGCGCAGCTTCGGGCTCGGGCACGTCGCGCCGGAACGGGTCGTCCGCGCGTTCGGCGACCTGGTGGGCGGGACAGCCGCCTGCCCGCGCGGGTGCAGTCACACCGGGCCGGACTGCGCGCTGGACGACTGGGTGCGCGATCAGGGCGGAGACGCCCGGCTGGCTGCCCGGCTCGACTCGCTGCGCCGCCTGCTGCGCAGCCGCGAAGGCGAGCCCGGATAGCCAGGAAGACCTGCCCGGCCAGCCGGGAAGGCAAGCCCGGGTAGTCGCCGGGAAGGCCCGCGAAGCGGTACCGTTCGCGGCATGGCCGGCTACGACGACGACCTGCGGTTCGCCCATGTCCTCGCGGACTCGGCGGATGACATTGCAGCGCGCCGGTTCCGCGCGCTTGACCTGCGGGTCGAGAGCAAGGCCGACCTGACCCCGGTCAGCGACGCCGACCGTGCCGCTGAGGAGGCGCTGCGGAACGTGCTGCGCCGGTCCCGGCCGCGGGACGCGGTGCTGGGAGAGGAATTCGGCCGCATCGGGTCCGGCCCGCGCTGCTGGGTCATCGACCCCATCGACGGGACCAAGAACTTCATCCGGGGCGTCCCGGTGTGGGCCACCCTCATCGGACTGATGGACGGCGACGAGTCGGTGGCTGGCGTGGTCTCCGCCCCGGTGCTCGGGCGCCGGTGGTGGGCGGCCCGCGGCGGCGGCGCCTGGACCGGTCGCAGCCTGACCAAGGCCGTCCGGTGCCGGGTATCGGACGTCGCCAACGTGGCTGACGCCTCGTTCTCCTACTCCAGCCTGACCGGGTGGGAAGAGCAAGGCAGGCTGACCGGGTTCCTGGACCTGGCCCGCTCGGTGTGGCGGACCCGGGCGTTCGGGGACTTCTGGTCGCACGTGCTGGTGGCGGAGGGCGCCGTCGACATCTCCGCCGAGCCCGAGGTGAAGCTCTGGGACCTGGCGGCGCTGCAGGTGATCGTGGAGGAGGCGGGGGGGACGTTCACCGACCTCAGCGGCCGCCCGACCCCCGACGGCGGCAGCGCGGTGTGCACCAACGGGCGCCTGCACGAGGAGGTCCTCAAGCGCCTCGCCGCCAGTTGACCCGGTCTGACACCAGGCCGGACGGGCGGCGGACCTTCTGCCGGGCCCGGTGGCAACCGGTGCGGCCGTGGGCCTTGCCACCCGGCCGGCCATCGCCGATGCTGGAACTACCGCTCATCACAAGGGCACAAGCAAGCCGCCACGAGAGGTGCCCCATCCGGTAGCGAGAGGGCTGCGAGTGCCTGCTCATGCGACCCAGGGAGTGATCGAGCATGAAGGTACGCGACGGAATGACGAGGCTGGTCGTCACCGTCGGCCCGGCTCATACGCTGCGTGAGGCGGCCCGGCTGATGTCGGCGCGGCGGGTCGGGGCGGCAGTGGTCACCGATCCCGAGCAGGCCGGGATCGGGATCCTGACCGAGCGGGACATCCTGGACTCGATCGCCGCCGGGCAGAACCCGGACACCGAGCTCGCGGCCGCCCACCGGACCGTGGACGTGGTATTCGCGTCCGCGGACTGGACCCTCGAGCAGGCGGCGGGGACCATGGTGCGGGCCGGCTTCCGGCACCTGGTGGTCATCGAGGCGAACGAGGTGACCGGCCTGCTGTCCATGCGCGACATCGTGCGCTGCTGGACCGGGGCTGGCGCGCCCGAGGGCGCGGCCAGCGCCGCCGCCCCGGCCTGAGCGGCTGACCCGGCTGAGCGGCCGCCGGGGCGAGGCCGGCCGCGCGCGGGCGGGGTTCCGGCAAGCCCCGGCGCCGTCCGGTCCGGCGGCCGGTGCGCCCGGTTGCCGCGGCGCCGGCGGGCACGGTTGCAGCGGACTCGCGGGTGCGACAAAGTGAGGGCGTGCCCCGCGGCATCAAGCGGCTTCAGGGAGCGGTCGCGCTGATCACTGGCGGGTCATCCGGCATCGGCGCGGAAACGGCCCGGCTGCTGGCAGGGGCCGGCGCCACGGTGCTGATCGCCGGGCGCCATCAGCAGCGGCTGGCCGCCGTGGCGGAGCAGACCGGCGGGATCGTACTGGCCGCCGACCTGGCCGCGGCCGACGGCCCCGCCCGGCTGGCCGCGGCGGCACTGGCAGCGGCGGGCGAGCGCGGGATCGACATCCTCGTCAGCAACGCCGGCCTCGGCTGGTCCGGCCCGATCGGGGACATCACCGGCGAGAAGCTGGCCGAGCTCGTGGCCGTAAACCTCACCGCGCCGATGCAGCTCACCCGCCTGCTGGTACCGGGGATGAGGGCCCGGGGCGGGGGCCGGATCGTGTTCGTCTCCTCCATCGCCGGGAGCACCGGGGTGCGCGGCGAGGCGGTGTACGCGGCGACCAAGGCGGGCCTGGACCGGTTCGCCGAGAGCCTCGGCTACGAGCTGGCCGGCTGCGGCGTCAGGGTGTCGGTGGTGGTCCCGGGCGTGATCGACACCCCGTTCTTCGAGCGGCGGGGCAGGCCGTACGGCAGGCGGCGGCCAGGTCCCCAGCCGCCGGGCAGGGTGGCTGACGCGATCCTGGAGTCCCTGGCGCGCGACCACGACGTGATCTACGTGCCATCGTGGATGAAGGTGCCGGCCTGGCTGCACCACGCGGTGCCCGCCGCGTTCCGCGTGCTCGCGGCCCGGTTCGGTGACCCAGGGTAAGGCCGGACAAACTAGGACAAAGAAGGGCCCCGCACGCCTCCCCAGCGTAACGTGCGGGGCCCGTCGGCCCCGGGCACCCGTGCCCGGGACGTCCGAAAGCACCGCCCCCCAACGGCGCCGGACTCCGGGCTGCTGCCCGTAGCCGGGGGCTCGTCCCTCCCCCCAAACGGGACGAGTCCCGGTCGTACATCACCATCACACCCCATCCGCGCCCGCTTGAGCAGGGACGAAGGTCCTCCGCTGATGCCCGAACAGCCTGGTCGGCCGCCATCGGCACGGACTGGCGCGAGGGGCGTTTCCGCCCGGCCCCCGTCAGCGCGCCGGCCCGGATTCCGGTACTTTCCTGTGTGGGATGCGCGAATTATCCCTCAACACGACCCACTTTGTCGCATCGGAACGAGACGAGCCGGAGTTGATGTGAGCATCGCGGCCAGGCCGCCCGGCGCGGCCAGCCAGCAAGCGGCATACCCCCTGGCCCGGCGGCGAATCTGGCTTGCCGCCGCCGGGCTGGCGCTCATCCTGGCGTGCCTGGTGCCGCCCGTGCTCTCGCTCGCCCTGCGCTACGTCCTGGTGGAGTCGCTGCAGTTCACCGTGTTCGCGATGGCGGCACCCGGGCTGGTCGCACTGGGCGCGCCGTGGCGGCTGCTGGGGCTTTCCCGGGCGCCAGCGGCGCCCGGGAAAGCCGGTGGCCCGCTGGACCGCCTGGCGGTATCCCGCCGGCAGCACCGGTCGTTCGCCCGTTCGGCAGGTTTCCTGGTGGCGTTCATGATCGTGTCGGCCTGCTGGCGGCTTCCCCCGGTCGTCAGCGCGCTCCCCCGGCAGCCCTGGCTGATCGCGGCCGAGCTGGTGACCCTGCTGCCGGCCGGGACCGCGCTGTGGCTGGAACTGGTGTCGTCGCCGCCGCTCGCCCCGCGGCTGTCGCGCCCGCACCGGGCAGTGGTCGCGGCCCTGGCGATGTGGTTCACCTGGGGCATGGCCTACGTGATCGGGCTCAGCAACACGGCGATCTTCCGCGGCTACGCCGTGCTGCCCGGGCGGGCACTCAGCCCGCTTGCCGACCAGGAGATCGCGGTCGCCATCGTGTGGGGGGTGGCCGGCCTGTGCTTCGTGCCGGTTGTGATCACCACCCTGCTGAGCTGGCTCACTCGCGGCGACGACCCGGAAGAGGAGCTGCAGCAGCTGGTCAGGGACGACCGCCAGCGTGCCGTGGTGCGGGGATGGGGCCCGCGCAAGCGGCTGCCGCGGTAGCGGCAGGCCGGGGGCGGTGCGGAGCATGCATGGGGGGCGGCGCCGGTGCGCTGGCGGTCACGCCGCGGGCAGCCCACGGCCCGCGCCGGAGGCGTATGCGGCCCCGCTGCCCGTCGGCGTGTGACCGCCAGCTGGCATCGCAACCACCTGCGTGTGCACCGGCGCCGCCCCCACCGCTGGGAAGAGGCGGCTGCTGATGTGACGCATGACGGGCGGGTTCTGGTTCCCGTACCGCCGGATTTTTCCAGTCGATCCGGGAATTGCCTGGCCAGACGACTATCGGCCGGCTCCCGCGGATGCCAGCACCCGGCCGATGGTGGCCGCCGCCCGCTCCAGGTCGTCGGCCGGGGAGATTCGCTCTGCCCACGACCACCACAGCCACCACCGGCCATCTCTGCCCCACTCGGCGGTGACAAGCTCCGCCAGGAACACCACCGCCGGGTTGGCCACATGCAGCATCGGCCGGCGGTCCGGCGGGGCGTGCAACTGCACCTGCCACCCGTCCGCCGCCAGCCGCGAGGCTAGCTGCTCCAGGATCGCGATTGCTTCCTCGGGCGCGGCGCCAGCACCGGAAGTCGTCTGCGGGCCAACGGTCATCCGCTGATGATGGCCGCCGGACCGCCCGGCCTCAAGCGGACTCGCGGTCGCGGGCACACCTCTGCAGCCGCCGCCTCCCCGGTCCGCGGTCACGGCCGGCGGCGGGCAGGTGCCCGCTGCTCCGCTCGGGCAGTACGGGGAACTCAGGCCCGGTAGCCTTGGCGCCCGAAGCATCTGACGAGAACAGGAAGCGCGGGTATTGGCGATGGACTCAGCCGACGCGCCCGGCTGCATCGAGGTCACGGTCACCACGGACACCTCGCGCTGGCCGCACAAGGCCGACAGCGACAAGCTCTACCTGATGCGCGATTCCAGCAAGCCCGACAGCCCGGTGCTGGCATTCACCCCGGCCGAGTGGGAGGCGTTCATCCTGGGTGTCAAGGACGGCGAGTTCGACGTCGCTCCGTGACCAGGCCCGCCCGGATCCAGGCCGGTCCGGCGTGTCTGCGGCTGCGGTACCAGCGTGCTTCTTACGCTAGGGACATGACCGCCTGCCCGAGCACCTCCGGGGAGCCGTGCCCGCAGTGCGGCGAGGCCGACCTGCGCCCGCACGGGAACGGCTCCAAGTGGATCTGCCCGCGCTGTTACTTCCTGCTGCCATGCTGCGAGGGCGGTGAGCAGCCGTCCCGGGCCGGCTACGCCCCCACGCCCGGCACCGGCCGGCCGTTCTCCAGGTAGCAGAGCCGCTCCCCCCGGGCGGCCGCCCGCACCCGCCGCCGGATCGGGCCCCGCAGCAGCGTGAGCGCTTCCGGCAGCGGCTCCAGCCGCCAGGCCGATATCTCCTCCGGCGGCAGCCTGATCGCC
>DASQSC010000243.1:0-21860 GCA_035642555.1 Streptosporangiaceae bacterium
CGCAGCGAGATCGCATCCAGCGCCCGCAGCTGCCCGTGATGCACGACCAGGCTGCTGACCTCCAGCAGCGGCGTCCCGTTGCCCGGCCGGTCCCCGGCCGCTGACGGCATCACGGCTCGCTCCGCTCGCCGTCGGCGGCCGCCCCGCTAGCCCGGGGGGACACAGTGCCGTCCCGGGGGCTGTGTTCCCCGGGAACACCCCGGACCCCGGTGGCCCCGGACCCCGATGGCCCCAAACCCTCCCGCGGCTCCAGCGTCCCGCCGGCCAGCGCCGCGGTGACCTCGGTGCCGAGGAAGACCTCGCGGACCGCGGGCTCTGCCAGCACCGCGGCGGGCTCGCCGTCGCCGACGAACGAGCCTCCGGTCAGGCAGATGAGCCGGCCCACGAGCGGGGTGAGCGCGCGTACCACGTGCTCGATCCAGATCACCGCGACGCCTTCGGCGTTGACGCCGCGCACGATCTCGACCAGCTGGGCGACCTCCGGGTCGGTCAGCCCGCCCGCCACCTCGTCGAGCAGCAGCAGGGCGGGCTTGGTGGCCAGTGCCCGGGCCAGCTCCAGCCGCTTGCGCTGAAGCAGGCCCAGCCGCTCGGCCGGCACGTTCGCGTGCCCGGTCATGCCTGCCCGCTCCAGCGCCCCGACCGCTGCCGCGTAGCTGGCCCGCCGCCGCAGCCCGCCGCCCTGCTGGGCCGCGACCAGCAGGTTCTCGAACACGGTCATGTCCCCGAACGGCCGCGGCACCTGGTAGGTGCGGCCCACGCCCAGGCGGCACCGGGCGGCCGCGTCCAGCCTGGTGACCGTGCGCCCGGCGAAGCGGACCTCCCCGGCCCCGGGGGCCAGGTCCCCGGAGATGAGGCCGAACAGGCTGGTCTTGCCGGCGCCGTTCGGCCCCACGATCCCGACCGTGTCCCCGGGGCCGACGGCGAACGACAGATCCTCCGCGATGACGACCCGGCCGAACCGTTTCGTCACGTGGTCGAGCTCAAGCAGCGGACTGGTCATCCGGTCAGGGGTTGGTCGGCTTCAGGTCGCCGGTGATCTTCGCCTGCGGCTGCAGCGTGTTGTCCACGATCTTGGCCTCAAGCGGGTACTTGCCGCCCTTCTGCCACTGGATCCCGACCGGCGGGGTGATCGCCACGCCCGGCGCGGGACCGCCGGAGGCGAAGTTCAGCGGCCCGGCCAGCGCCTGGATGTTCACCTTGTGGATGGCGTCGGCGACCTCGTTCTTGTCGTGCGGGTCGCTCACCGAGGAGAGCGCCGCGTGGGCAGCCTCGAAGAGGCTGTAGTTGCTGATGTTGGCGTTCCACTGGCCGTGGCCTGACGACTGATAGTCGTTGGCCATCTGCTGGCAGGTCTCGCCGGTGAACGAGGACTTCCACGGCAGCGTCGGCACCCACCAGGTGTCTGTCGCCACGTTGTCCACCAGGTTCCCGAGCGCGTAGGCGTCGGGGGGGAACAGCAGCACCTTGGCCACGGTCGCCAGCTTCGGCTTGAAGCCCTGCTGCACCGACTGCTTCCACATGGTGGCGAAGTCGGGCGGGAGCGGCACGTTGGTGAAGAAATCCGCGTGGGCCGACTTGAACTGGGAGATCATCGACGAGTAGTTCGTGGTCCCGTCGGGGTAGGCCGCCGACAGCTCGAACTTGTACCCCGCCGCCTTGGCGATCGGCGGGAACACCGCGCGGAATGCGTTCCCGTCCGAGTCGTTGGGGAACGCGGCGGCGACGACCTTGTTGGTGTGGGACTGGGAGTGGATCCGGTTCCACATCGGGATGAAGCACTTGATCAGGTGCTCGGCGCCGAGGAAGTACATCACCACGTACTTGGGCTTGAGCGTCGGCTTCTCCGGGTTGCCGCGCAGGTTGATGTACCAGGACTCCCACGGGACGTTGGAGCATATCAGCGGCGTGCCGAGGGATTCGGCCTGGCTGGCTACCGCGTTGACGGTCTCCGGGGTGGAGGACGCCAGCAGCAGGTCCACCCCGTCGCTCGTGATGGCGGTCCGGGCCAGGTCCCCGGCGCGGGTGGGGCTGGACTGGGTGTCGTAGGACTTGATGGTGACCGGGTAGGTCTTCCCGCCGATCTTGAACCCGTTCTTGTACGGGGACGTCTGCATGATCTTGGAAATCACCCACCGGTCCGGTGCGCCGAACCCGGCGAGCGCGCCGGTCAGCGGATGGATCCAGCCGATCGTGATGCTCTTGGCACCACCCGACCCGGATCCCGAGGAACCCTTGATGCCGGAACTGCAGGCCTCGAGCAGCCCGCCGCTCCCCAGGAAAGCCGCGCCGGCACCGGCAGCGCGCAACAGGCCACGCCGGCTGATGCTGCCGGCCAGCGGGGACAGCCCTTCCCGGTCTCCCCGCCCGCCGGTGGCGCCGCGGGATTGCGCAGTCTGGTCACTCATCTGTCATCGATCTCCCTATGAGGTCGTTTCGCAGGGCGCGGGACCGCGGCTGGGGGCTCCGATGTCCGCGCTGGCCGGGCAGGACTCTCGCCGTCGCGAGGCTGGCACCGCCCGGATCCCGGAAGCTGTTGTGGCGGCTCCCCATGCTTCCTGCCTAGTGGGCTGCTCGCTTCGGGAAGCGTGCTATGCGGAGTGCTGCCGCGCGGCAAGGGCCCGGCCGCAGCACCGACAGAACCTGATTTCGTTCGCTCTGCGAACGAACGTGCATAAATAGAACCGTAATCCACCATGCCTGTCTGCGGATAGTCAGCGTCCGTTATGTAACTGTTGTCACCTGCTGCAACAGCAGGCCCGGCCGAGCGGAGGCTGGTTTCGGGGTGTCCGCACATCGTCCTGCTCAGATCACTCGGGCCGAGATGTCGTTTGCCGCGGCTCGGAGCACCGGCCCGAGCTCGCGGACGAGATCGCTCGTGGCGACGGGGGACCACGGGAACGCCAGGTTGACGGCCGCGACGACCTTGCCGGAGCGCGCCCGCACGGGCGCGGCGATAGACCGGAGGGCGCTGTCGAGCTCTTCGTCGTTGACGGCCAGGCCCGCCTGGCGCACCCGCTCCAGCTCGGCGAGCAGGGCCGGCTTGTCGGTCAGGGTGTGCGGGCCGTGGCGGACGAGCTCGATGCGGTCCAGCAGCCGGCCGAGGTCGGGGCGGGGCAGGAAGGCGAGCAGGATCTTCCCGGTCGCGCTGCAGTAGGCGGGCAGCCGCGAGCCGACGTGCAGGGTCGACTCCAGGTGGTGATAGCGGCCGGGCCGCCCTCGCACCCGGTCGATCAGGATCGCGTCGGTGTCGTCGCGGATCGCGAGGTTGGACGTATAGCCGGTCTCGTCGGTGAGCCGGCGCAGATGCGGCGCAGCGATCTCGCGCAGTTCCAGCGATCCCAGCATCGAGAAGCCCAGATCGAGCACCCGCGGGCCGAGCCGGTACTTCTGGGTGGAGTCGTCCTGCTCCAGGAACCCGAGCGAGGCGAGCGTGGCGACGTAACGGTGCGTCGTGCTGCGGGTGAGGGCGAGCTCGCGCGCCAGCTCACTGATCCCGAGCGCCGGCCGGTCAGGGGTGAACGCGCACAGCACGGCGAGGCCGCGCTCCAGTGACTGGGACAGCCCGGCGCCGTTCGCCGCTCGCCTCACTTTCCAGATATTAGAACGATGTATCAGTTTTTCGACGCCAGTTTCCTGAACTTTGGGCCCCTGGATGAGCGGCTGAACGGAGGCGGGCGCGTAACGGGCCGAGCATGCCGAGGTCAGGCCGTGGCGAGGGCCACGCCGGGGTCAGCTGGTCCGCTCGGCCACGAACTCGCACAGCGCGGCGAGGGCGTCCTTGGCCGACCCCGCCGGCAGGCCGGTGATCTCGTCGCGGGCGGCCCCGGCCCAGTGCCGCAGGTCGGCGCGGGCCGCGTCCATCGCCGGGTGGGCGCGCAGCAGCGCCAGCGCCTCCGAATGCAGGTCCGGGTCGGCCAGGCCGGTGGAGTGCAGCAGCTCGGCCAGCCGCTCGCTGCCCATGCCCGGCTCCCGGAGGGCGTGCAGAACCGGCAGCGAGCGCACTCCCTCGCGCAGATCGGTGCCCGGCGTCTTGCCGGACTGGTCCGACTCGCTGACGATGTCGAGGATGTCGTCGGACAGCTGGAAGGCGACCCCGATCGCCCGGCAGGCGCGCGCCACCCGGTCGATGACCTCCTGCGGCGCGCCGCCGAACATGGACCCGAACCGGCCCGCGGTGGCGATGAGGGACCCGGTCTTGTCCTGCGCCACCTGCAGGTAGTGGTCGAGCGGGTCCTGTCCTGGCTGCGGGCCGAGGGTCTCCGCGATCTGCCCGCTCACCAGCTGGGTGAACGTGTCGGCCTGGATCCGGATGGCCTCCGCGCCGAGGCCGGCCAGGATCTGCGAGGCCCGGGCGAACAGGAAGTCACCGGTCAGGATCGCGACCGTGTTGTCCCACCGGGAGTTCGCGCTGGGGTGGCCGCGGCGGATGTCAGCCTCGTCCATGACGTCGTCGTGGTAGAGCGTGGCCAGGTGGGTGAGCTCGATGGCGACCGCGGCCGGGACGATCCGGGGATCGTCCGGGTTGCCGAAGTGCCCGGCCAGCAGCACCAGGGTGGCCCGGAACCGCTTCCCACCGGCATCCATGAGGTGCCGGGATGCCTGCGCGAGCAGCGCCTCCTCGGCCTCGGCGGCCGCCCGCAGCCCGGCTTCGACCCGGCGCAGGCTCTCGCCGACCGCGGCCTCCAGCGCGGCGTCAGCCAGCTCCATGGAAACAACAGTGCTCACCAGTCAGGCTCCCAGTCTCGCGCCGCCGTCCCCACGGTATGCCCCGCCCGGCACGGCACACACCCCCGTTCCCCTCCGTCAGCGGACGAAGAGGTGACCGGCGGCATGGCTGGCGAGTTCCAGCATCGGGCCCGGATAGATGCCGAAGACCAGCGTCGTCACCACGCCGACAGCGACCGCCAGGCCGGTGAACAGGCCGGGCGTGACCACGGCGGGCCCGTCCGGCGCCGGATCGCTGAAGAACATGAGCACGATGATGCGGACGTAGAAGAACGCCGCGATGGCGCTGCTCAGCACCCCGACGATGACCAGCGGCAGCGCGCCGCCCGCGATGGCGGCCTGGAACACGGCGAACTTCCCGGAGAAGCCGCTCGTGAGCGGGATGCCGGCGAACGCCAGCAGGAAGAACGCGAACACCCCGGCCACCAGCGGTGACCGCCTGCCGAGCCCGGCCCACCGGGACAGGTGGTTCGCCTCGCCCGCCGGGTCCCGGACCAGGGTCACCACCGCGAACGCGCCGATCGTGGTGAAGCCGTACACGGCCAGGTAGAACAGCGAGCTGGAGAGCCCGGTCGTGGAGGCGGCCACCACGCCGGTCAGGATGAACCCGGCGTGGGCGATGGATGAGTAGGCCAGCAGCCGCTTGACGTCGGTCTGCGTGATCGCGATGATCGCGCCGACCACCATGGTGAGGATGGCCACCGCCCACATCACCGGCCGCCAGTCCCAGGTCAATGCCCCGAAGGCGACGTAGAACACCCGCAGCAGCGCCCCGAACGCTGACACCACCGTGCAGGAGGCCATGAGCGCGGTCACCGGCGTGGGCGCGCCCTGATAGACGTCCGGCTTCCAGCTCTGGAACGGCACCGCGCCGATCTTGAACAGCAGGCCCAGGCCCAGCAGCGCGATGCCGGCGTACAGCAGCGCCGCGCCGGTGGTGTTCGAGGCGGCCGCTGCGGCGATGGCCGACAGCCGCACCGAGCCCGAGAACCCGTACAGCATCGCGACGCCGAACAGGAAGAACGCCGACGAGAATGCGCCCAGCAGGAAATACTTCATCGCCGCCTCCTGCGACAGCAGCCGGCGGCGGCGGGCCAGGCCGCACAGCAGGTACAGCGGCAGCGACAGCACTTCCAGCGCCACGAACATGGTGAGCAGGTCGTTGGCCGCCGGGAAGAGCAGCATCCCGGCGACGGCGAACAGCGCCAGCGGGTAGACCTCGGTGTGGGTGATGCCCGCCAGCAGTCCCTCCCGTTCCTCGGCGCTGCCGGGAACCGCGGCCGCCTGCGCCACGAACGGGCTGACCTCGTGCGAGGACTCGGCGATCAGCAGCAGGCTGACGAGCGCCAGCACCAGGATCGTGCCCTGGATGAACAGGGTCGGGCCGTCCACCCCGACGGCGCCCTCGGCGGCGATGCGGCCCGGGCTGCCGTTGCTGAACAGCGGAACGCTGACGGCGACCGCGATCGTGAGCGCGAACCCCGCCGCCAGCCCGCCCAGGGCCAGCACCAGGTGCCAGCCGCGCCGCTGCGGCCGCGGCACGAACGCCTCCACCAGCACGCCGGCCACGGCCGCGCCGAAGACCACCAGCATCGGCGAGAGCTGCCAGTACTCGATGTGCGGCGCGGTGATGGGAGCCGCGGCCAGGCTGCCCGAGATCGGGGTCACGGGGCTGTTCCTTTCGGGCTTGACGGGCCGCCCGCCGTGGCCGGGTGCGGCGGTGCCGGGTCTTTGACGTGCACAGCGGTGAGAGTCTGGTGGACCGCCGGGTTGATGATGTTCAGCACCGGCTGCGGGTACACGCCCAGCGCGATGATCAGGGCCACCAGCGGGCCGACCGCCCACAGCTCCCTGGCCCGCAGGTCACCGAAGCCCTCGACCTCCTTGCGCACCGGCCCGGTCATCATCCGCTGGTACATCCACAGCATGTAGATCGCCGCCAGGATGATGCCGACGGTGGCGGCGACCGCAGCGGCCTTGTAGCGGGTGAACGTACCCACCAGGACCAGGAACTCGCTGACGAAGGTGTTCAGCCCGGGGAGCGCCAGGCCGGCCAGGCTGGCCAGCAAGAACAGCCCGGCCAGCATCGGTGCGACCTTCTGGACACCGCCGTAGTCCTCGATCAGCTGCGACCCGCGCCGCGCGATCAGGAATCCGGCCAGCAGGAACAGCGCGCCCACCAGGAACCCGTGGTTGACCATCTGCAACGTGGCGCCGGTCTGGCCCTGGCTGGTCATCGCGAAGATGCCGAGCGTGATCAGGCCCATGCCGGACACCGACAAATAGCTGATCAGCCGCTTCATGTCCGTCTGACCGATCGCCACGATCGCCCCGTACAGCACGCCGACCACGGAGAGCACGAGGATCAGCGGCGTGAAGTAGTGCGCGGCCACGGGGAACAGCAGCAGGCAGTAGCGGATCATCCCGAACGTGCCGATCTTGTCCATCACGCCGATCATCAGCACTGCGTCCCCGGGCTGCGCGGACGCCGCCGCGTCGGGCAGCCAGGTGTGGAACGGCCACAGCGGCGACTTGATCGCGAAAGCGATGAAGAACCCGAGGAACAGCCACTTCTGCACGGCGGGGCTCAGGCGCAGGTGAGTGAGCTGGCTGAACAGGAACGTGCCGGGATGCCCGCCGCGGGCGGAATACACGTACAGCGCGATCACGGCGGCCAGCATCAGCAGCCCGCCCAGCAGGTTGTACAGCAGGAACTTGACCGCGGCGTACTGCCGCTGGCCCACCCCGAAACTGCCGATCATGAAATACATCGGGATCAGCATGGCCTCGAACAGCACGTAGAACAGGAACACGTCGGTGGCCGCGAAGGAGCCGATCATCATGGCCTCCAGCACCAGCAGCAGCGCGAAGTAGGTCTTCACGCTGTGCCTGCGGGGCGCTCGTCCGGCACCGCGGCCACCCCCGCCGCCTCCGGCCTGGCCCGCGGCGCTCACGGCCTCGCCGCCGACCGAATTCCACAACCCCATCACGACCAGTGGCGCGAGGACCGCCGTCATCACGACCAGCACCAGCGCGATCCCGTCCACCCCGACCGCGTAGTGGATGCCGAACTGCGCGATCCACGAGTAGGCCTGATTGAACTGGAAGCGCGGGCCGCCGGGCGAGTAGACGACCGCCATGGCGACCGTCACTCCCAGCGTGAGCAGCGTGAACACCAGCGCGAGCCGCTTGACGAGCAGCTCTCGCGCCCGGCGGTCGGCATCGCTGCCCGGCGACGAGGCACCGGGGGTCAGCGCGATGACGAGAGCGCCCGCCGCCGGGACCGCGATCGCGATGGTCAACCACCCGAATGTGCTCATCGCTAGATCCTCACCAGCAGCAGCGCGCCGACCAGCAGCACCGCGCCCAGCAGCATGGACAGGGCGTAGGAACGGACGAAGCCGCTCTGGACCCGCCTTGCCCGGCCCGAGGTGCCGCCCACGGTCGCGGCCAGCGTGTTGACCAGCCCGTCCACGCCGCGGTTGTCGAAGAACACCGACAGCCGGGTGAGCCACTGGCCGGGCCGCATCAGGACGCCTTCGTTGAAGACGTCGCCGTACAGGTCCTTCCTGGCGGCGGTGACCGGGAACCGCGCGGCCGGGGCGGTGGCCGGCACCGGGCGCCGCCCGTACATCGCCCAGGCCAGCGCTATCGCCACCACCACCAGCGCCAGCGCCACGATGCCGGAGGCGGTGAACACGGCGGGCTCGGGCGGCACCGCCCCGGTCACCGGCCCGAGGAAGTGCGCCAGCCGGTCCCCGAGGATCTCGTAGGCGCCGAAGCCGAGGGCGCCGATCGCGAGCAGGATCATCGGCGAGGTCATCACCGGCGGCACCTCGTGCGGATGTGCCTTCTCATCCCACCGGCGCTCCCCGGCGAAGGTCATGAACATCAGCCGGGTCATGTAGAACGCGGTGAGGCCGGCCCCGATCAGCGCCGCCGTGCCGAGGATCCAGCCCGACGTGCCGCCGTGCCGGAATGCCGCGTCAATGACCGTGTCCTTGGCGAAGAACCCGGACAGCGGCGGGATGCCGATGATCGCCAGGTAACTGATGCCGAAGGTGACGAAGGTTACCGGCATGATCGTGCGCAGCCCGCCCAGGCGGCGCATGTCCACCTCGTCGTTCATCTCGTGCTTGACCGAGCCCGCTCCGAGGAAGAGGCCGGCCTTGAAGAAGCCGTGCGCCAGCAGCAGCGCGATCGCGAACGGGTACCCGGCCGGGCCGAGTCCGGCCGCCAGCATCATGTAGCCGATCTGGCTCATGGTGGACCCGGCCAGCGCCTTCTTGATGTCGTCCTTGGCACAGCTGATGATCGCGCCGAACAGCAGGGTGACGGCGCCCACGATCGCGACCGCAAGCTGTGCGTCAGGGGCCAGGTTGAAGATCGGGCCGGACCGGACGATCAGGTAGACGCCCGCGGTGACCATGGTCGCGGCATGGATCAGCGCGGAGACCGGAGTCGGGCCCTCCATCGCGTCCAGCAGCCACGCCTGCAGCGGCACCTGCGCGGACTTGCCGCAGGCGCCGAGCAGCATCAGCAGCCCGAGCGCGGTAGTCACGCCCTGGCCCGCCTTACCCGCCTGCCCGAACACGCCGGCGAAGGTCACCGTGCCGAAGGTGGCGAACATCAGCATGATCGCCACCGACAGCCCGGCGTCCCCGACCCGGTTCATGATGAACGCCTTGGTGCCCGCGGTCGCGGCGACCGGCTTGCTGAACCAGAAGCCGATGAGCAGGTAGGAGGTCAGGCCCACGCCTTCCCAGCCCGCGTAGAGGACCAGGTAGTTGTCGGCCAGCACCAGCAGCAGCATCGAGGCCACGAACAGGTTCATGTACCCGAAGAAGCGGCGCCGGTCCGGGTCGTGCGACATGTAGCCGACCGCGAAGATGTGGATGAGCGAGCCGACCCCCGTGATCAGCAGCACGAAGCAGATCGACAGCGGGTCGAGCCGCAGGTTCAGGGGGACCTGGAAGCCCGCCACGTGGATCCAGGTGAACATCGTGAGGGTCCTGGCCCGCTGGCCGCCCGGGTAGCCGAGCATCACCGCGAAGGCGATCAGCCCGTAGCCGAAGGCCGCCAGCGGCATGGCCACGCCGACCAGGTGACCCCAGCGGTTCGTCCGCTTGCCGCCGAGCAGCAGGATGACGGCGCCGGCCACCGGGAACGCCAGCAGCAGCCACGCGGCGCGCTGCACGCCTGCCGCGGGCAGGGCGGTCAGGGCAGCCGCCCCGGACGCGGGCATGCCCGCGAGATTGCCTGTCACAATCGCTCCTACCACTTCAGCAGGCTGGCGTCGTCGACCGACGCGGACCTGCGGGCACGGAAGATCGCCATCAGGATCGCCAGGCCGACCACGACTTCGGCGGCGGCGACCACCATCACGAAGAACGCGATGACCTGCCCGTCCAGGTTGCCGTGCAGCCGGGCGAACGCCACGAACGCCAGGTTCACCGCGTTGAGCATGAGCTCGATGCACATGAAAACGACCAGCGCGTTACGCCGGACCAGCACGCCGACTCCGCCGATCACGAACAGGATCACGGCCAGCGCGACGAATGCTGCCGGGCTCACCGCTGCTCATCCTCCTCGTCGCCAGCCGGACCGGCAGGAGTGGTGACCTGCTCCTGGCTGGCCGCGCCCGGCGGCCCGGGCAGGGACGGCGGTTCCGGCTCGGTGCGGACCGGCCGGCGGGCGATGACCGGGCTGACCGACAGCTCGGACGGGGTGCCGTCGGGCAGCAGGGCGGGCATGTCGACCGCGTCGTGCTGGGCGTAGACCCCGGGCCCGGGCAGCGGCGTCGGGTGGGTGCCGGTGACCCGCTGCCGGGAGGCCTCCCGCTGGGTGAGCTTGGGCCTGGTCCGCTCCCGGTGGGCGAGCACCATGCCGCCCAGGGCGGCGGTGATGAGCAGCGCGCTGGTCGCCTCGAACGCGAACACGTAGCGGCCGAAGATGAGCGCCGCCAGCCGCTGCACGTTTGAGGCCCCGTAGCCGGGGCCGGCGGCGGCCGCCGGCCCGATGGCGGCGTGCCCGACCATCAGGCTGAGCAGCACCAGCAGCGCGATCCCGGCGATCCCGGCGGCCAGCCGCTGGCCCCGGATGGTCTCCCGCATGGAGTCAGCCGAGCTCACGCCGACGATCATGAGCACGAACAGGAACAGCATCAGCACCGCGCCGGTGTACACGATGACCTGGACGAACGCCAGGAACGGCGCGCCCTGCAGCGCGTACAGCACCGCCAGCGAGAGCATGACCACGGCGAGCAGCACCGCGCAGTAGACCGCGTGCCGGGCCAGGATCATCCCGAGCGCGGCCACCACCGCCAGGATCGCGAGCACCCAGAACACGGTCTCCTGGGTGACCAGCGCCACGTGGGTGATGGCCAGCACCCCGTCCGCTCTCACGTCGTCCCTCCGGCCTCCTGGCCCGGGGGGACACCCTGCTGGCCGGGGGACACCCCCGAACCCCCGCTGGCCCCAGACCCCCCCGCAGCGCCCGCCTGGGCACCGGGGGTGCCGGCCGGCGCGCCGCGCAGGTAGTAATCGCGCTCGGTGCTGCCGAGCCGCATCGGGTGGGGCGGCGTCTCCATCCCCTCCGCGAGCGGCGCCAGCAGCTCTTCCTTGGTCCAGATCAGGCTCTCCCGGCTGTCATCGGCCAGCTCGTAGTCGTTGGTCATGGTCAGCGCCCGGGTCGGGCACGCCTCGACGCACAGGCCGCACAGGATGCAGCGCAGGTAGTTGATCTGGTAGACGTCGCCGTACCGCTCGCCCGGGGAGTACCGCTCTTCCTCGGTGTTGTCGGCTCCCTCGACGTAGATGGCGTCGGCTGGGCAGGCCCACGCGCACAGCTCGCAGCCGATGCACTTCTCGAGCCCATCCGGCCACCGGTTGAGCTGGTGGCGGCCGTGGAACCGGGCCGCGGTGGGGTTCTTCTGCTCCGGATACTCAACGGTGTCGACCTTCTTGAACATCTGCCGGAAGGTGACGCCGAAGCCCTTCACGGGGCCTAGAAACTCAGGCACCGGTGACCTCCTTGACCGGGCCGCCCCCGGCGGCTCCGGACTCGCTAGGGTCGCGGGCGGGAGCCTCCCCGCCCGTGATGGCGCGCGAGGCGCCCGCGGACATGGTCACGCCGACGCCGTGGTAGTGCGGCGCGTCCAGCGGCGGCACCGGGAAGGCCGGGCCCGGCGCGGGCCCCGCCGCCGGGGTTTCGCCGGCGGGGGGCTCGCCGCCCGCCGCACCGGCTTCCGCGGCCTGACGGCGGCGTTCCAGCGCCATGTCCCCGCGCCAGGCCAGCGCCATCAGCACCACCACGATCGCCCCGGCCACGATGTAGACGGGCAGGCTCCCGCCCTGCTGGCGCCAGGCCCGGATGGTCGCGATCATGAGGATCCAGCCGAGCGACGCGGGGATGAGGATCTTCCAGCCGAGCGCCATCAGCTGGTCGTACCGGATCCGCGGCAGGGTCCCGCGCAGCCAGACGAAGCAGAACAGCAGGATCATCACCTTGGCGCCGAACCACAGCAGCGGCCACCAGCCGCTGTTGGCCCCGGTCCACACCGACAGCGGCCAGGGCGCCCGCCACCCGCCCAGGAACAGCGTGGTGGCCAGCCCCGCCACCGTGGTCATGTTGACGTACTCGGCCAGGAAGAACAGCGCGAACTTGAGCGACGAGTACTCGGTGTGGTAGCCGCCGACCAGTTCGCCCTCGCCCTCCGGCAGGTCGAACGGGAGCCGGTTGGTCTCCCCCACCATCGTGATCAGGTAGATGACGAACGAGGGGAACAGCACCACCGCGAACCACGAGGGGTAGTGCAGGATCACCCCGAACAGGTGGAACTGCGACCCCGTCGCCTGGGAGTGCACGATCTGGGTCGTGGACAGCGATCCCGCGTACAGGAACACCGCCACGAACGACAGGCCCATCGCGATCTCGTAGCTGACCACCTGGGCCGACGACCGGAGCCCGCCAAGCAGCGAGTACGGCGACCCGGACGACCACCCGGCCAGCACGATCCCGTACACCCCGATCGAGCTCATGGCCAGCACCAGCAGCACCGCCACCGGCAGGTCGGCGAGCTGGAGCGGGGTCCGCACGCCCGCGATCGAGACCTCGGGCCCGAACGGGATGATCGAGAAGCTGACGAACGCGACCGCCGCCGAGATCCCCGGCGCCAGCCAGAACAGCAGCTTGTACACATCCCGGGGGCGGATGTCCTCCTTCAGCGGCAGCTTGAGCCCGTCCACCAGCGACTGCAGCAGGCCGAACGGGCCGGCCCGGTTGGGGCCGGGCCGCTGCTGCATGCGGCCGATGACCCGGCGCTCGAACCAGATCATGAACAGGGTCGTCACCATCAGGAACGCGAAGATGGCGACGACCTTGATGGCGATGATCCACCACGGCTGGTGGACGAAGCTGGCCAGCGTCGGGTCTCCTGCAGCGGCCAGGCTGGTCATTCGGGGCTCCTCAGCGTCACCAGGCTGCCGTGCCCGGCGCCGAGCTCGCGCCGGATCTCGCAGCCGGAGGAGTGGGCGGGCAGCCACACCACCCGGTCGGGCATGGGCTGTGTCCGCACGGGAACGGTCACGCTGCCCCGCGCGGTCGACACAGAGACCTTACCGCCGTCGCCGGTGCCGGCCTCGGCCGCGGTCGCCGGTGACATCCAGGCGGCGGCGGTGCGGGCCGTACCGGCCAGGAACGGCTCGCCGTCGGACATCCGCCCGGTGTCGAGCAGGTGGTGCCAGGTGGCAAGGACCGCCTGCCCCGGGCCGGGCTCGGCGGCCGGAGCCGAGTGCCGGGCGGGCACCGCGGTCCTTGGACCCGTGTAGTTCCCGAGCGCGGCAAGCTCGCGGCGGGCCGCCTCCGGGCCCGGCAGGCCCAGGTGGACGTCCATCTCATCGGCGATCCGGCCCAGCAGCTGCAGGTCGGACTCGATCCCCGGTACCTCCAGCGCGGGCACGAACGAGCCGCTCCGGCCCTCCCAGTCCACGAACGTGCCGGCCTTCTCCGCCACCGCGGCCACCGGCAGCACCACGTCTGCCCGGTCGGTGACGGCGCTGGCCCGCAGTTCCAGGCTGACCACGAACGGCACGGCCGCCAGCGCGTCCAGCGCCGCCTGCGGGTCCGGCAGGTCATCCGGGTCGACACCGGCGACAACCAGGGCATCGAGGTCCCCGGCCGCGGCCGCTGCCAGCATCCCGGAGGTGTCACGGCCGGGCCGCTCGGGCAGCGAGGACACCCCCCAGGCCCGCGCGACCTCGGCCCGGGCGGCCGGGGCGGTCACCGGCCGGCCGGCCGGCAGCAGCCCGGGCAGGGCACCCGCCTCGACCGCGCCGCGCTCCCCGGCCCGCCGGGGGATCCAGGCCAGCCTGGCGCCGGTGACGTCGGCCAGGGTGGCCGCGGCTGACAGGGCGCCCGGCACCTCGGCGAGCCGCTCGCCGGCCAGGATCACCGCCCCGTCCGCGGTCAGCGCGCGGGCGGCCGCCGCCATGTCATCATCCGGGGCGGTGCCCCCGGTGAGCCGGTTCAGCAGCGCCGCCTCGCCGCCGGGCGCGACCGGCAGCAGCACCCCGGACAGGCGGCGCAGGCCGCGGCTGGCGAACGGGGCGGCCGAGTAGACGGTGAGCTTGCCCGCCCGGGCCGCCTTGCGCAGCCGCAGGAAGACGATGGGCGACTCTTCCTCCGGGTCGAAGCCGGCCAGCAGCACGGCCGGGGCCCGTTCCAGGTCGGC
The DNA here is from genome assembly GCA_035642555.1 of Streptosporangiaceae bacterium. GTDB lineage: Bacteria > Actinomycetota > Actinomycetes > Streptosporangiales > Streptosporangiaceae > JAIRTY01. The sequence goes on from DASQSC010000243.1 coordinate 14,456, forward strand.
GTAGCTGACCTCGACGGGGCGGCCGGCCACCCGGGCGGCCAGGAACTGCTCCTCTTCCTCCGAGTGCGGCCGGGCGCGCAGGTCGATGTCGTTGCTGCCCAGCGCGACCCGGGCGAACTTGGCGTAGGCGTAGGCGTCTTCCAGGGTGAGCCTGCCGCCGGTGAGCACGCCCGCCCGGCCGTGGGCGCGGGCGAGGCCGGCCGCCGCGGCCGCGATCGCCACCGGCCAGGAGGCGGGCTCCAGCAGCCCGTCCTCGCCCCGTACCAGGGGCGAGGCCAGCCGATCCGGCTCGGTGGCGTAGCTGAACGCCCACCGGCCCTTGTCGCAGTTCCACTCCTCGTTGACCGCGGGGTCGTCGCCGGCCATCCGGCGGGTGACCGCGCCCCGGCGGTGGTCGGTGCGCAGCCGGCAGCCGGAGGCGCAGTGCTCGCACACGCTCGGCGTCGACACCAGGTCGAACGGCCGTGCCCGGAACCGGTAGGCGCTGCCGGTGAGCGCGCCGACCGGGCAGATCTGCACCGTGTTCCCGGAGAAATAGGAGTTGAACGGCTTGCCCTCGGCGGTGCCGATGAACTGGTCCGGGCCGCGCTCGAGGAAGTCGATGAACGGGTCCCCGGCGATCTCCTCCGAGAACCGGGTGCAGCGGGTGCAGGAGATGCAGCGTTCCCGGTCGAGCAGGACCTGGCTGGAGATCGCCACCGGCTTGGCGAAGTGCCGCTTCTCGTCCGTGAACCGGGTCTCGCCCTGGCCGTTCGACATGGCCTGGTTCTGCAGCGGGCACTCGCCGCCCTTGTCGCACATCGGGCAGTCGAGCGGGTGGTTGATGAGCAGCAGCTCCATCACGCCGCGCTGGGCCTTCTCCGCCACCGGCGAGGTGAGCTGCGTCCGCACCACCATGCCGTCGGTGCAGGTGGTGGTGCAGGAGGCGAGCGGCTTGCGCTGCCCCTCGACCTCGACCAGGCACTGCCGGCAGGCCCCGGCCGGGTCCAGCAGCGGGTGATCGCAGAACCGCGGGATCTGGATGCCGAGCAGCTCGGCCGCCCGGATCACCAGCATGCCTTTCGGCACGCTCATCTCGAACCCGTCGATGGTGACGGTGACCGCGTCCTCCGGCACCGCCACCACTCCGGCGGAGTCGTTGCTCTGAATGGTCATTGTGCCTCTCCGGCAGTGCTGGCTCGGGGGGGCGACCCCCCCACACCCCCCCGCGGAGGCATAGCCCCGGGGGGCGACCCCCCGGACCCCCCGAAGAGCGTGGACGCGGCGGGGTCGAACGGGCAGCCGCCGCGCTTGTGGTGCTCGAGGAACTCGTCCCGGAAGTACTTGATCGACGAGACGACCGGGCTGATGGCGCCGTCGCCGAACGGGCAGAACACCCGGCCGTTCATGTTGTCGCAGATGTCGAGGAGCTTCTCCAGGTCCTCCTCGTCACCCTCGCCCCGCTCGAGCCCGTCCAGCAGCAGCGTCATCCAGAACGTGCCCTCCCGGCACGGGGTGCACTTGCCGCACGACTCGTGCTCGTAGAACTGGTTCCACCGGAGCACGGCGCGGACCACGCAGGTGGTCTCGTCGAAGATCTGCAGCGCCCGGGTGCCCAGCATGGACCCGGCCGTCGCGGTCGCCTCGAAGTCCAGCGGCACGTCCAGGTGCTCGTCGGTGAACAGCGGGGTGGACGACCCGCCCGGGGTCCAGAACTTGAGCCGGTGCCCGGCCCGCACCCCGCCCGCCATATCCAGCAGCTCGCGCAGCGTGATGCCGAGCGGGGCCTCGTACTGGCCCGGCGTGGTGACGTGCCCGGACAGCGAGAAGATGCCGTAGCCCTTGGACTTCTCGGTGCCCAGGCCGGCGAACCAGCGGCCGCCGTTCGCCACGATCGACGGCACGCTGGCGATCGACTCCACGTTGTTGACGACGGTCGGGCAGGCGTACAGGCCGGCCACCGCCGGGAACGGCGGCTTCAGCCGGGGCAGCCCCCGGTGCCCCTCCAGCGAGGTGAGCAGCGCAGTCTCCTCCCCGCACTCGTAGGCGCCGGCGCCGGCGTGCACGGTCAGTTCCAGGTCATAGCCGGAGCCCAGGATGTCGCGGCCCAGGTAGCCGGCCTGGTAGGCCTCGGCCACCGCCTGCTGGACCCGCCGCACCACGTGCAGCACCTCGCCGCGCACGTAGATGAACGCGTGTTCCGCCCGGATCGCGTACCCGGCGATCACCGCACCCTCGACCAGCATGTGCGGGGTGGCCAGCATCAGCGGGATGTCCTTGCAGGTGCCTGGCTCGGACTCGTCCGCGTTGACCACGAGGTAGTGCGGCTTGCCGTCGCCCTGCGGGATGAATCCCCATTTCACGCCGGTCGGGAAGCCCGCCCCGCCGCGGCCGCGCAGCCCGGATTCCTTGACCATGGCGATGATCTCGTCCGGCGGGATGGTCAGCGCCTTGGCCAGCGCCTGGTACCCGCCGGTCCGCCGGTAGGCGTCCAGCGCGAAGCAGTCAGGCTCGTCCCAGTGCGCCGTGAGCACCGGGGTGAGGCTGGCGGTCACTTCTCGCTCCCCTCACCGTTAGCGGCCGGCTCCGGTGCGGTCCAGCCGTTCTCCCGGGCTATCTTGAGCCCGGCCAGGGTGGCGGGCCCGGCCGCCGGGCCGTCGCCCGCCTGGCCGTCGGGGAAACCCGCCAGCACCCGGGCGGCCTCCCGCCAGGTGCACAGCCGGGCCGGGCCGCGGGACGGGGCCGGCTTCCCGCCCGCCCGCAGCTCGTCCACCAGGCCGCGCGCCGAGTCGGGTGTCATGTTGTCGTAGAACTCCCAATTGACCATCACCACCGGCGCATAGTCGCAGGCGGCGTTGCATTCCACGTGCTGGAGGGTGACCTTGCCGTCCGGCGTGGTCTCGTCGGGCCCGACCCCGAGGTGCTCGGACAGGCTGGCCAGGATCTGGTCCCCGCCCATGATCGCGCACAGCGTGTTCGTGCACACGCCGACGTTGTAGTCGCCGCCCAGCCGCCGCCGGTACATGCTGTAGTAGCTGACGACGCCGGCGACCTCGGTCTCGGACAGCCCGAGCCGGTCCGCGCAGTAGGCGGCCCCGTCCCTGGACACGTACCCTTCCTCGGCCTGCACCAGGTGCAGCAGCGACAGCAGCGCCGAGCGGGACCGCGGGTAGCGGGAGATGATCTGGTCGGCGTCAGCGTCCAGCCTGGCCCGCACCTCGTCGCTGAACGGCATTATCTGTCCACTCCCCCCAGCACCGGATCGACGCTGGCCACGGCCGCGATGACGTCGGCGACCATGCCGCCCTCGCACATCGCCGGGAGGGCCTGCAGGTTCGTGAATGACGGGTCACGGAAGTGGACCCGGTACGGCCGGGTGCCGCCGTCGCTGACCGCGTGGCAGCCCAACTCGCCGCGGGGCGATTCCACCGCCGCGTAGGCCTGCCCGGCGGGCACCCGGAAACCCTCTGTGACCAGCTTGAAGTGATGAATGAGCGCTTCCATGGACTGGCCCATGATGTGCGCGATGTGGCGGGGCGAGTTGCCGAGCCCGTCCGGGCCCAGCGCGAGCTGCGCCGGCCAGCCGATCTTGGCATCGCGGATCATCACCGGGTCGTCCGCCGGCCGCTGGCCGGCCAGCCGGTCCACGCACTGCTCAATGATCTTGAGCGACTCCTCCATCTCGTCCATCCGGATGGCGTACCGGCCGTAGACGTCGCAGGTGTCCCGGGTCGGGACCGCGAACTCGTAGCTCTCGTAGCCGCAGTAGGGCTGGCTCTTGCGCAGGTCCCAGGGCAGGCCGGCGGTCCGGAGCACCGGGCCGGTCACCCCCAGCGCCATGCACCCGGTTAGGTCGAGGTAGGCGACCCCCTCGGCGCGCGACTTGAAGAACGGGCTGGCGTCGAACAGCGCCCGGATCTCGCCGATCAGCCCCGGCATCACAGCGATGAACTCGCGCAGCCGCTCGATCGCGCCGGGCGGCACGTCCTGCGACACCCCGCCGGGCCGGATGTAGCCGTGGTTCATGCGCAGCCCGGTGATGAGCTCAAGCAGGTCGAGCACCTTCTCGCGCTCGCGCAGCCCGTACAGGAACACGGTGGTGGCGCCGAGCTCCATGCCGAAGGTGCCGATCGCCATCATGTGCGAGGAGATCCGGTTGAGCTCCATCAGCAGCACCCGGAGGATGTTCGCCCGCTCCGGGATGGCCTCCTCGATGCCCAGCAGCCGTTCGGTGGCCAGGCAGAACGCGGTCTCGTTGAAGATGGGGGAGAGGTAGTCCATCCGGGTGCAGAAGGTGACCCCCTGCGTCCAGGTCCGGAACTCCATATTCTTCTCGATGCCGGTGTGCAGGTAGCCGATGACCGGCCGCAGCTCGGTGACGGTCTCCCCGTCCAGGGTCAGGATGAGCCTGAGCACGCCGTGCGTGGACGGGTGCTGCGGGCCCATGTTGACCACCAGCCGGTCGTTGCCTGGCTGGTCGCCCGCCTCGTCCGCGGCAGCGACGATCTCGTCCCAGTCCTGCCCGGTGACGTGGTAGACGCGCCCCTCAGTCTCAGTCACGAGTAGGCCCTCCGCTCGTCCGGTGGCGGCACCGTCGCGCCCCGGTACTCGACCGGGATGCCGCCGAGGGGGTAGTCCTTCCGCTGCGGGTGGCCCTTCCAGTCGTCGGGCATCTCGATCCGGGTCAGCGCGGGGTGCCCCTCGAACACGATCCCGAAGAAGTCCCAGGTCTCACGCTCGTGCCAGTCGCAGGTCGGGTACACATCCACCAGCGACGGGATCCGGGGATCGGCGTCCGGCGCGCTGACCTCCAGCCGCACCCGGCGGTTGCGGGCGATGGACAGCAGCGGGTACACCGCGCGCAGCTCCCGCCCGGTCTCCCACAGGTAGTGCACCCCGCTCACGCCGAGGCACAGCTCGAACGCGAGCGACGGCTCATCCCGCAGCACCCTGGCCACGGCCACCAGGTGCTCGCGCCGGACGTGCAGGGTGAGCTCGCCGCGGTCGGCCACCACCCGCTCGATCGCCTCGTCGAACCCGCTGCCCGCCTGCTCCAGCCCGGCCGCGAGCGAGTCGGCGACCTCGTCGAAGTAGGAGCCGTACGGGCGCTCGCTGGCCGGGGCCAGCGGCGGCCGCACCCGCATCCGCCCGTAGCCCGAGGTGTCCCCGGATGTGTGGGTGCCGAACATGCCGGTCCGCAGCACCGGCTGGCTCAGCCGCTCGCGGCCCGCCAGCGCCGCCCGGTCCTCGCCAGCCTGCTCCTCGCCGGCCTGCCCGGGCCGGTTCTCGCTAGTCACCGGGCTCCTCCGGGCGCGATCCGACGACCAGCGGCAGCCGCCGCAAGTGCGCCTGCTCCAGCTCGGTGATCTCCTTCTCCCGGTTGTCCCCGAGCTTCATGTTCTCGATCTTGTCGTGCAGCTTGACGATCGCGTCCAGCAGCATCTCCGGCCGCGGCGGGCAGCCCGGCAGGTAGATGTCCACCGGCACCACATGATCCACGCCCTGCACGATCGCGTAGTTGTTGAACATGCCGCCGGACGAGGCGCACACCCCCATCGAGATGACCCACTTCGGCTCGGGCATCTGGTCGTAGATCTGCCGCAGCACCGGGGCCATCTTCTGGCTGACCCGGCCCGCCACCACCATCAGATCGGCCTGCCGCGGGGTGGCCGACGCCCGTTCCATGCCGAACCGGGCCAGGTCATGCCGTGGCCCGCCGGTGGACATCAGCTCCATCGCGCAGCACGCCAGGCCGAACGTGGCCGGCCAGACCGAGCGGGCACGCGCGTACCCGGCGACCTTCTCGACCGTGGTGAGCAGGATGCCGCTGGGGAGTTTTTCTTCCAGTCCCATGACTCAGTCCCATTCCAGGCCGCCGCGCCGCCATACGTAGGCGTATGCGACCAGCACCGCGGCGATGAACAGCACCATCTCGATCAGCCCGAACACCCCGAGCGCGCCGAACGTGACCGCCCACGGGTAGAGAAAGATGATCTCGATGTCGAACAAGATGAACAGCATCGCCGTCAGGTAGTACTTCAGCGGGAACCGGCCGCCGCCCCGGGCCTGCGGGGTCGGCTCGATCCCGGACTCATAGGCCTGCAGCTTGGCCCGGTTCCACCGCTTCGGGCCCGCCACCGCTCCCATGACCAGCGAGAAGACGGCGAATACCGCAGCCAGTGCCGCCAGCACCATGATCGGCACATACAGGCTCAGCAACGCACGCTCCTCCCTTCTGCCTCGTGTCGCTTCACGCAGCCGGTGTGATCTTAGAGAGCGCGTTGATGATGCGGTCGGCCGCATCGCCACCGCGCGGCTCGGTCAGGTTCGCCAGCAGCTTCATAGTGAAGCGCATCAGCACCGGGCGGGGCATGCCGAGCCTGGTCGCTGTGCGCATCACCCAGGGGCGGCCGATGGACCCGACGAACTTGCGGCCGAGCGTGTAGTAACCACCGTAGGCGTCCTTGAGCAGCTGCGGGTATGTGTGCAGCAGCTGCTCGGCCCGGGCGTCCGGGCCCCCGGCCAGGGCGTCGGCGATCACCCGGGCCGCCGTCTCGCCGGTCTCCATCGCGTAGGCGATGCCCTCGCCGTTGAACGGGTTGACCATCCCGCCCGAGTCGCCGGCCAGCAGCAGCCCGCGGACGTAGTGCGGGGTGCGGTTGAAGCCCATCGGCAGGGCCGCGCCGCGGATCGGCTCGGTCCGGTGCTCCTCGCGCAGGCCCCATTCCGGCGGCATCCCGGCCAGCCACCGCCGCAGCAGCGCCCGGTAGTCGATGTGGCCGAACGCGGCGCTGGTGTTGAGCAGGCCGAGCCCCACGTTGCTGGTCCCGTCCCCGACGCCGAAGATCCAGCCGTAGCCGGGCAGCAGCCGGTCCTCGTCCCACAGTTCCAGCCATGACTCGAGATAGTCGTCGTCGTGCCGGGGGCTGGTGTAGTAGGTGCGCACGGCCACGCCGAGCGGCCGGTCGTTCCGCTTGGGCAGGCCCATCGCCAGCGCCAGCCGGGAAGAGTTGCCGTCCGCTGCCACGACCAGCCGGCCGCGGAAAATCCGTTCCGGATCCTGCTCGCCCGCCGGCGAGGCAGCGGCACCGGGATCTCCCGCGCCGGCCCGCCCGTTCCCGCCCTGCCCGCCGTCGCGGGCGGGCGCGGTCGGCCGGGCGGTGACCCCGGTGATGCGGCCGGTGCGCTCGTCGAGCACCGGGCCGGTCACGGTCATGCCCTCCAGCAGCCGGGCCCCGGCCCGCTGGGCGGCGCGCGCCACCGTCTCGTCGAAGCCGCGCCTGGTCCGGACCAGCCCGAACCCCGGCCAGCACGACAGCTCCGGCCAGTCGAGCTCGATCCGCACCCCGGCGCCGATGATCCGCAGGCCCTTGTTCCTGATCCAGCCGTCCTGCTCGCCGAGCGAGATGCCCATGCCGGTCAGCTG
>DASQSC010000244.1:0-9446 GCA_035642555.1 Streptosporangiaceae bacterium
GGGCGCGGCGGCACTGGCTGGCCGGGTCCTGGCTGGACCGGCGCTTTCTGTGCAGGCTGGGCTGGCACAGGCTGGGCTGGCGCGGGCGGCGGGGGAGGCGCCGGGCGCGCCCGGGCTGGCCGCCGGAGGTACCGCGCACCCAGCGATCAGCCCGGCCAGCACCGTGCCGGCCAGCACCGTGCCGGCCGCACCTGCCGTCAGCCTGCCCGCGCTCACCCTGCCCAGGATGCCCGCTGCCCGGCGTTACCGGTCCAGAATGGCGGCGTCCGTCCCGCCTTCCTCGCCGAGGATGGAGCCGATCTGGGCAACCTCGGCCGGTCGCCTGGCCCGCAGCCAGGAGAGCGTCACCAGGCCGAGCGCCAGCCACACCAGCCCGACGTACGGGGTCCACCGGAGGATGCCGGGCGGCGTCGGGTGCACCGACCCGTACAGCGCCGCGGCGAACACGATGGCGCCCACCACCGGGACTCCCACGTGAACGAGCGGGTTCCAGCGCCGGGTGTCACGGGTGCGGTGGAAGAACACGATCCCGCCGATGCAGATCATGATGTACACGACGATGATCAGGAGCGTGCCGGTGATGGCCCAGAAGTAGTAGTTGCTGAACGGCGCCCCGAACGCGGCGTCCGAGAGCGGGTAGCCCATGATCAGGGCCATCACGGTGGCGACCACGGCCACCGTGATGGTGGCGGTGGCGGGCGTCTTGAACCGGGGATGGGTGCGGCCGAGCGCGGCCGGCAGCACGCGCTCGCGGCCCATCGCGAACAGGGTCCGGGACGCCGCGGTCGCGCACGCCACGCACACGATGAACGCCGACAGCAGGGCGCCGATCTCGACCAGCGTGCCGAGCCAGGAGCCCACGAACGTGGTGGCGATGGTCTTCAGCGCGAACGGGTCGGCTCCCCACTTGGCGCCGTTCTTCACGCCGAAGCCGATCGCCATCGCGTAGGTGGTCCACAGGTAGAAGATGACCACGAACGTGGTGGCGGCGATGATCGCGATCGGGATGTTGCGGCGCGGGTTCGCCGTCTCCTCGCCGAAGTCGGCCGCGGTCTCGAACCCGATGTAGGACGTGACCCCGAGGATGATGCCGTAGAAGACGCCGTTGAACCCGCCCGCCACGGTGTGGCCGAAGCTGAACGCGGACAGGGCCTGGCCGTGGCTGCCGCCCTTGGCCGTGGTCACCACGTCGACGATCACGATCACCGCGACGGTGATGACGCCGACGATCAGCTGGGTGCGGGTGGTCACCCTGATGTGCACCACCGACAGCAGCACGAACAGCACCATGCCGATGGCGAAGAACAGGATCCACCAGTCCGGGTTCAGCCCGAGCAGGTCCGCTGCCAGCGCCCCGACCCCGGACATGGTCATCGGCACGAAGCACACCATCGCGAAGAAGTAGAGCCAGCCCGCCATGAACCCGGGCCCCTTGCCCAGGCTGCGGGCCGCGTAGGTGTAGGCGTAGCCTGCGCTCGCCATCCGGCGGGTGAAGCCGATCACCACGAACGCCAGCGTGACGCACGCGATCCCGCCGAGCAGGAACGCCAGCGGCGTGGAGCCGCCGGACACCACTGCCACCCCAGGGACATTGAGGAGCATCGCCATCCCGGGCGCGATCAGCGATACGCAGATCGTGATGGCATCCCAGACATTGAGCGTGCCATGGGCGAGCTGATGCTCACCGTGGGCGCTCACCGTGGCGCGGTCGACGTCAGCCATGTCGCCCTCCCTTTCTCACTCAGGCATGAGGACGGTCTTGTCGTCGAGGTAGTAGTCGAATGCGAGCGGCGTGCACTCCCGTGCCACGATCCAGTCGTAGAACTTCATGTGAACCGGGTGCGCGCGATAGCGGTCAAGCGCGGCGACGTCGGGGAACTCGGTGTACAGCAGGTAGGAGTAGCCGCGGGTGCGGGCGCCGGTGAGGTCGGTGCCGAGCCGGCACCTGGTCATCAGCCCGATCTCGCGCGGCCAGCTCGCGACCATCGCGCCGAACTCGGCCTCCTCCGCCGCGGTGAGCGGCCGGGGGAAGCTGAACAGGACGATGTGCTGCAGGCTCATGCCGGGACTCCCTCAGAAGAATTCGAAGTACTCGCGCATCTCCCAGTCGGTGACCTCCTGTCCCTCGGCCGGCGGGCGGGCGGCCACGTCCGCGTCGTACCTGGCCAGCTCGGCCCGCTTCATCTGCAGCAGGTAGTCGACAAGCACGCTGCCGAACGCCTGCCGGTAGAAGCTGTCCTTGTCCAGTTCCGCCACCGCGTCGGCGAGCGAGACCGGCAGCATCGGGGCGTCAGCGACGTAGGGGTCGGCTTCCACCGGCGGCGGCGGCTCCAGTCCGCGCCGGATGCCGTCCAGGCCCGCCGCGAGGTCGGCCGCCAGGTACAGGTACGGGTTGGCGGCGGGCTCGCCGATCCGGTCTTCGACGTGGCTGCTGCTGTCACCGGGCGCGCCCTGCACCCGGATGAGCGCGCCGCGGTTCTCCACCGCCCAGCAGACCCGGTCCGGGGCGAACGAGTACGGCCGGTAGCGCTTGTAGCCGTTGACGGTGGGGGCAGCGAACGGGGTCATCGGCAGCGCGTGCTCCAGCAGCCCGGCGACGTAGCTGCGGCCGGTCGCCGACAGCGCCGCGTCGGGGCTGGCGAACGCGTTCTCACCGGTCTGACGGGATATCAGGGACTCGTGCAGGTGCCACCCGGAGGAGAAGAAGTTCGGCAGCGCGGGGCGGCACATGAACGTGGCGAGCAGCCCGCGGCGCTGGCAGACCTGCTTGACCGCGGACCGGAACAGCACCACGGCGTCGGCCGCCGCCAGGCCGCGGATGGGGCTGAACGAGAACTCCATCTGGCCGGGGCCCCACTCGTCTTCCATCGCGCGGGGCGGCAGGCCGATCGCGCCCAGCGCGTCCCTGATCGCCTCCAGCGTGCCGGACAGGCCGTCCAGCCGGACCTCTGACAGGTACTGGTAGCCCCGCTCGAACGCGCTCACCTCCGGCGGCACCGGGGTGAAGCCGGCGTTCTCGGGCAGCAGCCGGTTGCTCTCCAGCCGCACGATGTAGTACTCGATCTCGATCCCGGCCAGGTAGTCGTAGCCGGCCTCGGCCAGCTCGCCGAGCTGGCGGCGGAGCAGTCCCCGGCCGTCCAGCGGCATCGGCTGGCCGTCCGAGAAGTACACGTCGGTGAGCATCCAGCCGGTCCGGTCGGCCCACGGCAGCACCCGGAAGGTGCCGGGGTCGGGCACCAGCACCACGTCAGGGAAACCGGTCATTTCGGGGATGCCGAAGCCGCCGCCGGCCGCGAAGGCCGGCACGAACACCTGGTTGCCGGTGTCCAGGCTGTAGATCGCACCGGAGAAGTCCAGCCCGTTGGTGAGGGCGGCGATCGCCGCCTCCGGCGACAGGGACTTGCTGCGCGGCGCGCCGTGCTGGTCCACCACCGCCAGCCGGACGGTGCGCAGGTCCAGGTCCCCGATCCGGGCGGCAACCTCGGCCGCGGCGGCGGCCTGCTCCTCGCTGTGCAGGCCGTGCCTGGCCACGAAGCCGGGGATGCCTACGCCGGCGTGGTCAGTCACCTTTCTGCCTCCTTCTCCTTCTGGTGAGCCCGGCCGCGCAGCTCGTCGAGCAGCGCGGCGGTGAAGTTGTCCGGCTCCACGTCGGCCAGGGACAGGAACGTCTCGGTCCGCTGGACGCCGGGAATCTGGAAGATCCGGGTCAGCAGCAGCTCGCGCAGGTGGGAGTGATCCCGGACCCGGAGCCGCACGAGCAGGTCGAGTGCTCCGGTCACCACCGTCATGTCCTGCACCTCGGGCAGCCGCCGGATGGCGCCGATGACCTGGCTCAGGTCCATCCCCGGCACCGCGGTGACGGCCAGGTAGACCACCACCGGCAGGCCCAGGGCCGCCCAGTCCACCTCGACCCGGTAGCCGCGGATCACGCCGGCCCGTTCCAGCCGGGCCAGCCGGTCAGCGACCGCGGGCGGCGACACCCCGACCGCCCGGGCCAGCGCGCGCTGGGACTGCCTGGCGTCGGTAGCAAGGGCGCTCAGCAGCGCGAGGTCGAGACCGTCGGTCTCTGCCTGCCGGGCCGACGGGCTGATCACCTCGGTCAGCTGGCCGAGCGGAGTAGCTGGTTCTGTCATTTGCCAGGGTTTCTGGGCAAGCTAGTGCGGGCTGACGAAAACCTAACCGTTGGTACATGTCATATGTGCGATATAATGCCAAAAGATTCTTACGTTTGACAGCCTCCCTGTCAAGAGCGGGTGACCGGCTGCCAGCAGGAAGGGGGCCGAGAGCCAACGATGACCGCCCCGCCGCAGACGCGTGACTGGACCACGAGCTTCGCCCGCCGGACCCATGCCCTGGGCGGCGGCGAGATCACGGCGATCCTGGCGCTGGCCGGCGCCACCGACGTGATCACCTTCTCGGGCGGGTTCCCCGCCCCGGAGACCTTCCCCACCGACGTCCTGACCGAGATCGCGCACCGGGTCGTGGGCAGCGACGCCGCCGTAGCCCTCCAGTACTCGCCCACCGAGGGCCTGCCGGGGCTGCGCGACTACCTGGCCGGCCGGCTGGCCGGCCTGCAGGGGCAGCGCCCGGACGACGGCGGGCTGATGGTCACCAGCGGCGGGATCGACTGCATGGAGCTGCTGGCCAAGAGCATGCTCGACCCGGGTGACGAGGTGATCGTGGAGGCCCCCACCTACCTGGGCGCGATCATGGCGTTCCGCGGCTACGAGGCGGCCGTGCACGGGGTGCCGATGGACGACGGCGGCATGCGGGTCGACCAGCTCGCCAGCCTGCTCGCCGGCGGGCTGCGGCCGAAGCTGGCCTACACCATCCCCGACTACCAGAACCCCACCGGCCTGTCGATGACCGCGGACCGGCGCGGCGAGCTGGTCGAGCTGGCCCGCCGCTACGGCTTCCTGATCCTGGAGGACGTGGCCTACCGGGAGCTGGGCTTCGGCGATGAGCAGCCGCCGACCCTGTGGTCGCTGGCGCCCGACGTGGTGGTGCAGGCGGGCACGTTCTCCAAGACGTTCTTCCCCGGCGTCCGGCTCGGCTGGGCGGCCGGCCCGCCCGGCGTCATCAGCCAGCTCGTGGTCGCCAAGCAGAACTCCGACCAGTGCGCGGGCGCCCTCGGCCAGCGGATGCTGGAGGAGTACGGCCGGGGCGGGCACCTCGACCGGCAGATCACCGCCTCCCGGGAGCTCTACGACCGCCGCGCCGGGCTGCTGGCCGGCGCGCTGGCCGCGCACCTGCCCGAAGGAACGGACTGGACCACCCCTGGCGGCGGCTTCTACATCTGGGTGACCGTTCCCGGCAGGGTGGACACGGTGGCGCTGTCGGCCGCCGCCGGCGAGCGTAAGGTCGCCTACGTGCCCGGCCGCCCCTTCTACCCGGACGGTGCCGGTGCCAGCCAGCTCCGGCTGGCCTACAGCCGGGTGGCCGACCATCTGATCGAGGAGGGCATGCGCCGCCTGGGCGGCCTTGTCCGCACCGCACTGGAGGAACAGTGAGCGAGGCTGCGAGCCACTTCACCACCGAGGCCCAGGGCGAGCCCGCGGGGACCGGCCGGTACGTGCGGGTCGACGACATCAGCCCGGCGCAGTTCGTGCCCGGGCTGGGATTCCGGCCGGTGCTCGGGAACCGGGCCATGGCCAACTTCGTGAGCTTCGAGCCGGGCGTGGAGGCGCCGCGGCACGTGCACGAGGAAGAGCAGATCGTCATCGTGCTGGACGGCGAGTTCACCTTCGACCTGGACGGCGACGTCCGGGTGATGCGCAAGGGCGACGTCGCCGTGGTCCCGTCCTGGGTCCCGCACGGCGCCTGGACCACCGACAGCACCTGCCTCGAGGTCGACGTGTTCTCCCCGCCCCGGCGCAGCCTGCTCGCCCTGGCGGAGACGGCAGCCCAGGCGGAGGACGAGGCGGAGGGCGCGGCCGGTGCCCCGGCCGCGGACGACGCCTGATGGACCTCGGCCTGGCCGGGCGGCGCGCGATCGTCACCGGCGGCTCCAAGGGCCTTGGCAAGGCCATCGCCGCGGAGCTGCTGGCCGAGGGCGCGTCGGTGGCGATCTGCTCCCGGCAGGCCGGCGAGCTGCAGCAGGCCGCCAGCGAGCTGGCGCAACAGGCAGCTGGGGGCAAGGTCACTCACCAGGTCTGCGACGTCACCGACCCCGAGCAGATCGCCGCGTTCGTCAGCGACTCCGCGGCGGCGCTGGGCGGGCTGGACATCCTGGTCAACAACGCCGGCGGCGCGCGGCCGGGCCGGTTCGGCACCCTGAGCGACGCGGACTGGCTGGCCGACACCGAGGTCAAGCTGATGTCCCAGATCCGCTGCACCCGGTCCGCGCTGCCATACCTGCGCGAGAGCAGCGCCCCGCGGATCATCAACATCAACGCGGTGTACGCGCGCTACCCGGAGCCGGCCTTCCTCGCCTCGTCCGTGAACCGGGCCTCCTGCCTCAGCCTGAGCAAGGCGCTCTCGATCGAGCTGGGCGCCGAGGGCATCATGGTCAACAGCGTGAACATCGGCCTGGTCGCCACCCCCCAGTGGGAGAACATCCGGCGGCACCGGGCGCCGGACGTGGCCACCGCTGACTTCTTCGGCCAGCTCGCCCGCGACGTCCCGATGGGCAGGTTCGGGCGGCCGGACGAGGTCGCCGGCATCGTCGCGTTCCTGGCCGGCGACCGGGCCAGCTACATCACCGGCGCCTCGATCGACGTGGCCGGCGGGCTGGGGCAGTACCTCTGACAGCGCCGAAGGGATAGGCCCAGCATGTGCCGCCTGCTCGCCTACTGTGCCGCCGGCCCGGTCTCGGCCGCTGACATCATGGGCGAGGCCGGGTTCAGCGACTTCACGGCGCTGTCGGAGTTCCACAGCGACGGGTGGGGGGCTGCCTGGTACGACGGCCGCGACCTGCGGGTCAGGAAGTCTCACCGGCAGGCCGCGGGCGACCCGCTCTACCAGCGGCTCGGTCACTCCCGGCTCGGCGACGCGGGCCTGCTGCACCTGCGCTGGGCCACGCCCGGGATGCCGCTGCGCAGCCGCGACGCGCACCCGTTCCGCCACGGCGGCCTGGCCATGGCGCACAACGGCGCCATCCACCCGCAGGACCGGCTCGGCGAGCTGCTCCCGGCAGCCTGGGAACAGCAGCTCACCAGCGGCAGCGACAGCGAGCGGTACTTCCTGCACGTGGTGTCCCGGCTCGAAGCCCGCGGCGGTGACCTGCCGGCGGCGATCGCGGACACCGCCGCGCACATCCGCCGCGGGTTCCGGCCGAACAGCCTGAACGCCGTCTTCCTGGCCGCCGACGCGGTGTCCGCGGTCTCCTGGCACGACCCGGCGAACATCCCGGCGGCGGCGCTGCTTGACCGCGGCTACACCGGGCCGCCCGAGTACCTGGCGGGCTACTTCCACCTCAGCTACCGCGTGACGGAGCGGGCCGTGGTGGTGGCATCGTCCGGCTGGCCGCAGGATGGCTGGGAACTGCTGCCGAACGGCTCCGTGCTGGTCATCGACCGGGCCACGCGGCGCACCACGGTGGAACCGCTGCCGGAGGACTCCCTGACTCCCGGGTAGCGGGGCCGGTGCCGGAGGCGGGCGTGCTTAGGATCGGCGGCAGGGCGGCGGAGGGACCGCGGCGAAGGGACCTCGACGGCGGGGCGGCAGAAGGGACGGTGGCGTGGACGCAGCAGCGGGCGGGTCAGCAAGCGGGGCTGAGGTGTTCCGCGGGGCCGGGGTGGCCCTGGTGACCATCTTTGACGAGGGCGGTGACATCGACCCGGCCGCCACCGGGAAGCTCGCCCGTGACCTGGTGGAGCGCGGGATGCGGGCGGTGGTGGTGGCGGGCACCACCGGCGAGGCGGCGACGCTGTCCGGGCCGGAGCGGGCCGCGCTGGTGGCGGCGGTGCGCGCCGCGGTGCCCGCGGGCACTCCCGTGATCGCCGGCACCGGCGCGCCGTCCGTGCGCCAGGCCACCGCCTTCACCAGGGAGGCGGTGACGGCGGGGGCGGACGCGGTGCTCGCCTGGCCGCCGCCGGGCAGCCGCGACCTGGCCGGCTATTACGGGGCGGTGGCAGCCGCGGCGGCCGGCCACCCGGTGCTGGCGTACCACTTCCCGGCGGTGTCGGCCCCGGGGGTACCGGTGGACGCGCTCGCCTCGCTGCCGGTGGCCGGCCAGAAGGACTCTTCCGGCAGCCCGGACCGGCTGCTGGACGAGCTGGCCCGTTACCGAGGCGCCACGTACGTCGGGTCGTCGGCGCTGCTGGCGCTGGCCGGGCCGATGGGCGCCGCCGGGGCCATCCTGGCGCTCGCCAACACCGAGCCGGAACTCTGCCTGGCGGCCTTCGGGGGAGACGCGGCTGCCCAGCGCGCGCTGGCGGGCCCGCACCTGGCGATGAAGGCGAACGTGCCGGCCGTGCTCAAGCGCGGCCTCGCTGCCAGCCACGGCCTGTCCCCGGTCACCCGGCTCGGCTAAGGCACTTCCCGGGCCGGGGCCAGCAGCGGTCGTATGAGCTCGTGCCATATCTCATTAATGAGATATCGTTGCTGCTATGAAAGATCCGGTGCCGCCGCGCGAGCCCGAGCTTCCCGAGCCGGGGCCGCCGGGGCCGCCGGGGCCGCGGGGGCTGCCGGTGCTGCCGGGATTCCGCGAGATGGCGCAGCGCCGGATGGCGGCCCAGCGGCAGCGGCTGATCTCGGACCTGGCCGGGCAGCGCCAGGCGGCCGGGCTGTCCCAGACCGAGGTTGCCGCGCGGATGGGAACCTCCCAGTCGGCGGTGGCCCGGCTCGAGTCCGGCGACGCCGACCTGCGGATGTCCACGCTGGAGCGCTACGCAGCGGCGATCGGGAGCCAGTTGGCGTGGCAGCTGCAACAGGAAAGCCAGCCCGAGAGCGGAAGGAGCCAGGATGAGCCCGGTGATCTCTAGCACGTTCCCGCAGCCGCCATTCCCGCCCGAACAGCCAGGGCGACCCGGCTGGCCCGGCCGCCCCGGCTGGCCCGGCCGGCCGGGCCAGCCGCCGGGACCACCGCGCCCCGGCCCGTTCCGGCCGCCCGCCCCCGGTCCGGCGGTCCAGCCCAGCCGGGTCTGGCTGGACCCGGCGGCGTGGCCGCGCGGGCTGTTCGAGCGGCTGTTTGACCGGCGCATCGTGCTGGCCCACGGGTACCTGGACGGTGAGTCGGCGACCCGGCTGTGCGCGGAGCTGCTGACCCTGGACGCCGAGGGCGATGACCCGATCCGGCTGGAGCTGCAGGGCGTGGACGCCGACTTGTCCGCCGCGCTCACGGTCATGGGCGTCCTGGATACGGTGCGGGTCCCGGTGACCGCGTACGCGGGCGGGCGGACCAGCGGCCCCGGCCTCGGCGTGCTGGCCGCGGCCGCCCGCAGGATCGCCTACCCGAACGCGGTGTTCGCGCTGTCGGAGCCGCAGGTCAGCTTCGAGGGGCCGGT
>DASQSC010000245.1:0-4397 GCA_035642555.1 Streptosporangiaceae bacterium
GAGCTGGCTGGCGAGTTCCGCGTTGTGCGCGGCGACATCAGCCAGCGACAGGCCGCCGAGATAGCGGATGGCGCGCCCGAGCGCGATCGCGGCGGAATACGACATGGTGGAGTACTCCATCCGCCGGGCGGTGCTGGCCAGCGGCAGCCAGCGGGCGTCGAGCGAGTACGGGTGCTCGGTGCTGCGCCAGCCCGCCAGCGGCGGCCGGAACCGGGCCAGCAGCGCCGGATGCAGGTAGCAGATGGCGGCACCGAAGGTGCTGCACAGCCACTTGTAGGAGCCGGCGATGAGCACGTCGGCGCCGGAGGCGGTGACGTCGATGGGGACCTGGCCGGCGGACTGGGTGGCGTCGACGATCAGCAGTGCGCCGTTGTCGTGCGCCAAGGTGGCGAGCTCGGCCAGGTCGAGCACGTGACCGGTCAGGTACTGGACGTGGCTGATGCAGATGGCGGCGGTCGCCGAGTCGACCTGTTCCGCGATCTTGCTCACGCCGAACCCGGCCGGATCGTCCAGCAGGCCGGTCAGGCGGACTTCGCACCCGGTGTCCTCGGATATCCGGTGCCAGGGATAGGTGACGCTGGGGAAGTCCGCGTCGGTGGACACGACGTTGCGGTTCTTGCCCGGCCGCAGCCACCAGGCCACCTGGCAGAGCGCCTCGGTGAAGCTGGTGCCGATCGCGATGCAGTCCGGGCCGGCGCCGAGCAGGCCGGCGGCGGCGTGGCGGGCGTCCTCCAGGATGCCGACCTCGGTGTCCTCGTCCATGCCGGTCGTCCCCGCCTGCGCCAGCTCGGCCTCGAACTCGTGCGCAGGCTCTACCACCGACGCAGGGACCAGGCCGGCGGAGGCGGTGTTGAGGTAGGTGAACCGGTCGAAGGCCGGGAAGTCCTCGCGGCGCAATCCTGGTACCGCCACCGGCAACCATCCTCCGCCTGCTGGGTTGCGCCTGTTTGCTCAACAATATGACAATGTAGGCGGAGGAAGGCCGGGCTGCAAGCCCGGTCCTCGCAACCGGGAGGCACTCCGGATGGTGCTGGTGCTTGACCGTGCCGACGTCCAGCGGCTGGTTCCCCTGGCGGACGTGATCGCGGCGGTCCGCGAGGCATTCGCTGCCGCGGACCGGGGCGAGGCCGTGACGCCGGCGCCGCTGTCGCTGCACCTGCCCGGTAGCGAGGGTGAGCTGCACGTGAAGGGTGCCTACCTCGCCGGTGCGCCCGTTTTCGCGGTGAAGACGGCGACTGGCTTTTACCGCAACCCCTCGCTCGGGCTGCCGGTCAGCGGCGGGATGACCCTGGTCTACGACGCTGCCACGGGCCAGCTGACCACGCTGATCGCCGACGGCGGGCTGCTCACCGACCTGCGCACGGCCGCCGCCGGGGCGGTGGCGGCCGACCTGCTGGCCCGGTCCGCCGCGCGGACAGCGGCGGTGATCGGGACCGGCGGGCAGGCTCGTCATCAGCTGCGCGCGCTGCTGGCCGTCCGCCGCATCGAGCAGGTGACCGTGTGGGGCCGCCGGGAGGAGGCGGCCCGCCGCTGCCAGCAGGACCTGTCCGCCGCCGGCCTGACCGTCTCGGTGGCGGCGACGGCCCGGGCGGCGGTGGCGGCCGCCGAGGTGGTCATCACCGCCACCAGCGCCACCGGGCCGCTGGTCGAGGCCGGCTGGCTGGCGACTGGCGCGCACGTGACCGCGGTCGGCTCCGACCTGCCGCACAAGCAGGAACTCGACCCGCGGGTGCTGGCGGCGGCGGACAAGTACGTGCCTGACAGCATCCAGGCCGCGGCGGAGTGCGGTGAGCTGCATCATGCGATCGCGGCCGGCGTGTTCGATCCCGGCCGGGTGCATGGCGAGCTCGGGGCGCTGGCGTCCGGCCGCCTGCCCGGCCGGGCCGGGCCGGGTGAGCTCACCGTGGCCGACCTGACCGGCCTGGGCGTCCAGGACGCGGCGATCGCCGCCCTGGCGGCCCGGCTCGCCACGGAGCATGGCGCCGGGCGCGACCTGCCGCTGGCAGGATGATAACCATGGCCAGCCCGATCACCGGCCTGGGCGCGACCATCCAGCGGCAGTCCGTCACCGAGCAGGCCGTCGCGGCGCTCCGGGAAGCGATCCTGTCCGGGCGGATAGCGCCCGGCACCCCGCTGCGCGAGGCCGCGCTCGCCGCTGAGCTGGGCCTGTCCCGCAACACGGTCCGGGAGGCCGCCCGGCTGCTCAGCGGCGAGGGACTGGTCCGCCATCAGATGAACCGCGGCATCGTGGTCGCCACGATCACCGCGGCAGATGTCAGCGACATCTACGCCGCTCGCGAGGCGGCGGAGAAAGCCGGGGCCGAGGCGCTCGCGCAGCACCGGGACCCGGTCGTCTACCAGCAGCTGACGGACCTGGCTGATCAGATCGAGGCGGCGTTCTCGCGCGGTGACGTGGCAGCCGTCCTGGACGGGGACCGGCGCTTCCACGCCACCCTGGTGGCGGCCGCCGGCAGTCCCCGGCTGTGCCGGTTCCATTCCCGGCTCCAGCAGGAGCAGCGGCTCGCCCTCGCGCTGGCCGAGCGCTCCAGCCGCGAGCTTGGCCGCACCGCTGACGACCACCGGGAGCTCCTGCACGCGCTGCGCGGCAGCCCGGCCCGGGCCACGGCGCAGCTCACGGCGCACCTGCAGGCCGGGGCCGCCGAGCTGCAACGGCTGCTGGCGCTGCTCGCCCAGCGGAAGGACACCCAGCCGCCCGATGACAGCTGACAGCCCCGGCGGCAGCTGGGATCCGGTCGTCGTGCCATGGCACCTGGACGAGCAGATGCCGGGCTTCCCGGTCCCGGCCGGCGCGCCCGCGCCGGTCCGGCCGCCTCTTCCGGCCGGTACCCGCACCGGCCGGATGACGGCCCTGTATCAGGCGGTCGCCGAGGCGGTGGCGCTGCCGCCCCGGCCGCTGCTGCTGACCGGGGACTGCACCACCGCCCTGGGAACGGCCGCCGGCCTCCAGCGCCGCCACCCTGATCTGGCGGTGGTGTGGCTGGATGCGCACGGTGACTTCAACACCCCCGCCACCACCATCACCGGCTACCTCGGCGGCATGCCGCTGGCGATGCTGACCGGCCGCGCGCCGGAACTGATCAGCGGTCCGCTCGGGCTGCGGCCGGTGAGCGAGCGCAACGTGGTGCTGGTGGATGCCCGCGACCTCGACCCCGCCGAGCACGAGGCGCTTGCCGCCAGCCAGGTCCGCCGCGTGCCCGCCAGCCCGGCCGCACTGGGCGAGGCGCTGGCCGGGCTCGGCTCCGGCGCCGTCTACCTCCACCTCGACGTCGACATCGTCGACAGCGCGCAACTGCCCGGGCTGCGCGTGCCCGCCGGCGCTGGTCCCAGCCTCGGTCGGGTCGAGGCCTGCCTGGCGGCCATCACCGCCGCCGCTGACGTCGCGGCGGCCTGCATCGCCTGCACCTGGCTCCCGGGCCACATCGGCGATCAGCGCACCCGCGCGGCCATCACCCGTCTCAGCGGGGCTCTCGGCGCCCCGCTGGCATGGCCGGACCGAGCAGGCGGTGGCTAGCCGGGGGGGCGAGTCAGGCCGGGGCGGATGGGTAGCTGATTTCCAGCCGCCATGGGATGACGTTTGCCAGGTATGCGAGGGTTCCGTGCGCTACGATGAGATCATCAATGTGCACATGCAAGTGCCGATGCACAACTGTACGATTCGCCCGTCCCCCTCGGGCGCGCCAGGAGCCCGCACCAGCCCGCGGACCGGCCTGGCTTTACCGGGACCCGGCGGGGCGCGGCCAGCGGAATGGGAGGTGCGTGTGGCTGGCAGCGGCATGCCTGCACGGCAGCCGGGACAATTGCGGTGGCGGAAGAGCCGTCACAGCAATCCCAGCGGCAATTGCGTGGAGGTCGCCGGGCTGCCGGCCGGCGGGTTGGCGGTACGTGACTCCAGGGACCCGAGCGGCCCGGTGCTGATGTTCGCCCGCAGGGACTGGCAGGCGTTCGTCCGCGCCGCTCGCGACGGCCAGGATCCACGAGACCCACGAGACCCGGCCTAGCGCCTGTCCCCAGATCCCCGGCCCGCTGGGAGTGCGCCGGGCCGCGCGGCACGTGCCGGGTGGGGCGCGAGATCATTTGGGCCGGAATATGGCCGTGCGCGGCATGTGGCGCGGCCGGGCACCGCGTGGGAGACTGCCGGGGTTGGGGTGTGTGCGGGAGGAACCATGAGCGCAGCAGCCGCGCCGGGTAGCGGCCGGGCCCACAGCCTGGCCGCCGTCGCCGAGAGCGGTGGTCCGACGGTGCTCCGGATCCTGCTCGGGGCGCAGCTGCGCCGGCTGCGCGAGGCGAAGCGGATCTCCCTGGAGGACGCCGGATACGCGATCCGCGGGTCGCACTCAAAGATCAGCCGGATGGAGACCGGGCGGGTCAGCTTCAAG